>JBEBTF010000022.1:0-33457 GCA_040393865.1 Planctomicrobium piriforme
TTCTTCAAATGCTTTCAGAGACGGCGTTTGAACCCTGTCGGAATGTGATGAAATTTCAGGCGGAACAATAAGACGGATTGCCGAGACAATTGCAACTTGGAATAATTCTTGAATCGGGAATCTCATTGCCGATGTTGATTCAAGATGTTGATTCAGGCTGCGTGTTGAACCGACACTGTATTTGCCAGAGATTCTGTTTCATACCCAACCTTGTGCAGAGATGCTGTTCTGATGAGCGTCCCGCCGCCACTTCCACAGTCGGCAATGCCGCAGAAACGGTCTTTGAAGAAAGATCGAGAGGGAGGCGTTGCTCCTTCGGTTCCATCTTCTGATGCTCCGAAGGCAAAAAAGAAGGTGCCTGCCGCGGACACTGTCTCGTCCAAAGAACCTGCAACCGACGTCGGGGAGTCGTCGTTTTCGTTTCATGACTGGTTGAATTGGAAGCTGCTGTGGGAACGGTTGAACGGTCGCGAAGGCGCGTCGTTTACATTTTCTGTGGTATTGCATTTGACCCTGATTTCATTGCTTGCGATTCCTGTGATTCAGGAGTTACGCCGCGAAGAGGAACTGACCACGGTCATCTTTGAAGATGCAAGTCACCTTCCGGAAGGTGCGATTGGTGAGTCTATCGGGGCAGGGATTGAACTGGCGGATTTGGCTCCGGCCGAAGACGTGACTCAGGATACTCAGGCTCAGATTCAGGAAGGGCTGACGGCGATCACGTCGATGGAGGCCATGGATGTGAACCCGGATCTGATTCCTGGATTGAATGCTGGCGCTGCGTCGAATGTGGCAGGTGGAGGAGGTTCCAATGGTGGACCCGGCGGCGGTGGCTTGAACGGGACCGGTGGTTTCGGTCGGGTCACAGAGCCAGTTAATGCGATTAAAGCCGGGAACTTCTCCGTCTGGTCATGGCCGATTGCTGGAAAAGACATCGAAGGGAAACTTGTCCATGGTGAGCCAGGTTCTCCTCCTCGGGTCTTTCAGGACTATCACATTGTGATTCGTTTGCGGGTTCCACCTGGCCGCACACTGGTCAGTCTGAAGGATTTCAGCGGTGAGATCCGAGGGACTGACAACTATTTCCAGAAGATTCCTGAAGATGCCTGGTATTTCAATGCCGGTGGGAATCTGGTTCGAGCCAGGGCAGGACGTGGAATCCCTGTGGTTGATGGGACAGCAGAACTGCTGATTCGAGTCCCGCCTGCTGGTCGTCCGTTAGTGCGGGACACCATTACAGTGGAGTCCAGATTGACGGATGAAAAGCAGACAATTGAACTGACATTCCAGTCGTTAAAAGGGGATGACCAGTCTGGAGAACTGATGGACAAACCGGCTTTTGAAAAACTCTAGAGCAGTTGGCTCTACCGAGTGCCCGTGCAGCAGCCTTCTCGATAGAAGAAAAGCTGAATCCCGCGTGCCAGATTCGCCAAATGATTTCTGGAAGCGATCTGTCCGGTCAGTGTCCACCTCATTTCACTCCCCGCTTGCTTCATATCTCTGATCGGATCGCCCAGCGGAGTTTGGCTGAAGTCGAGCGCGGATTCTCATTGCGTTCTTTTGCTGATGCCCGTGTTACGGTGTCGGCAATTTCAGAATACCAGCCGGCCTGAAGCCCCTGCTTGAAGTGGGCTTTCACACGACGGTCTTCGCCTGAGTGAAAGGTCAGAATCGCGACACGTCCGCCTGGCTTCATGCACCAGGGCAACTGATTGAGAAAAGCGTCAAGAACACCCAACTCATCATTTACAGCAATACGGAATGCCTGAAAGATTCGACGAATCGTGGTGTTGGCATCGCCGGGTTCAACGTTTCGAGCAGTCAATGCCTGTCTCAGTATGCCGGCAAGTTGCTGTGTCGTCGTGATCGGAGTTTGAGCGTGTGCAGAGAGAATGACCATTGCCAGCCAGTTTGCGTTCGGTTCGTCCGCATAATTGGTCAGTAACTCAGCAAGCTCCTCTTGAGAGACCTTGTTCAGCAACTCTGCCGCAGGTTGGCCCTTGTCAGGGTTCATGCGCATGTCGAGAGGCCCGTCTTCTTTGTAGGTGAATCCTCGCTCTGGGTTGTCGAGTTGCATGGAAGAGATGCCGAGATCTGCAAGCACCATGTCAGCTCCATACGGAGCATGTTGCGGTACTTGCTGAGCGATCCCTGCGAAGTTTGCACGAATGGCGATGAAAGACTCTTCTGAGAATCCTTCAGAACGCAACCGTTCCACTGTTCGTGGAAGCTCAATTGGGTCGACATCAAAGCTGATGACTTTCCCGCCGGGAGCCACGGCGTTGAGAAGAGAGCGAGTATGTCCTCCGTATCCAAGTGTGCAATCGATTGCGGTCTGGCCGGGTTGCGGCTGCAGCACCTTCAGAATCTCATCAACCATGATCGGTCGATGGCTCCCGGCAGGTGTCTTCCCGCTGGAGACCACTTTCGCAACATCCTCAGGGTAGAGTTCTGGAGTGTGTTCTTTGTAACGCTCGTGAAACTGTCGCGGATTCTTCCCAGAGTAACGAGGACGGCGAGGTGGTTTCGATGGAAGTTCTTCAGACATGAATGACGTTCAGACGTTGCGAACCGAAGCAGCGAATACTGCTTTGTGATCGTGCAGGTGAGTTTGGGAAATAGAGCTGATGAACTATAGCGTGGTGGAGCCCTGAATTGGGCGCCAGCGCTGCCATTATGTTTTGCTGGTCAATGAATCGTCACCCCCAGCGAGTGGGTTGTCTGTCTGCAAGTAGGTCGTCCCACGATAAAACGGTGCCCAGATGGTGAACAGAATTGCGGAAACCGCGATGGCGCCAGTGAAGAACCAGTAGTAATCGGCTCCCTGAAGGATTGGGTTTCCAGCTTTTACGGATGCCGAGATCATCGAGTTCACGATTGCAGTGAAGACATTCCCCAGCGAAATCGACAACAGATAGATTCCCATGACTAGAGATTTCATCTGGTTCGGAGCACAGCGGTAGGCGAATTCATATCCGGTGACAGAGACCATCACTTCCGCCAAGGTGATGAGTGCATACGCGAACGCCTGCCATCCGATGTGAGGTGTCTCGCCAGCCAAGATCTGAGTTTCCAGCCATGCTGGGACGGAGAATGCAGGGATTGTCAGAAACAGTCCAACTCCGACTTTTCGTAGTGGCGTCACACGGATGATATGACGGTCAACGAATGGGTAAATGACATAAGAAAACAAAGGGACCAGGATCATCACAAAAACAGGATTGATTGCCTGCATCTGATCAGGCTTGATGAGCCATCCATTGACGTCTCGATTCAGATGCTGAGCCTGATCGACCCAACGAGAAGAAGTCTGATCAAACAGCGACCAGAATGGGGCGATCAGAATCAAGAATGGAATCATGTTAAGAATCGCTCTGATTCCTTCCTTGCTGATGGTCTCTTTGAAGAACAAAGAACCAGCAGGCGGAATGTGAACGAACTTGTTGCGACCGAGCCAGAAGACGAATGTTGCGGCCGCCATCAGGATCGCCGGGACGCCAAAGGCCCAGGACATTCCATAATGGTCTCGAAGCCAGGGCGTCAGCATCATGGAGAACATGGCACCAAAGTTAATCGAGACATAGAACCACCCGTAAACTTTCTGTAACAGGTGTTCATTGGAGTGAGAGAACTGATCTCCGACGTGGGCCGTGACGCAAGGCTTGATTCCCCCAGACCCCAGAGCAATCAGACAGAGCCCCCAGAAGAGCAGGGTGCGCTGGTCGAGTCCTGTGTGGACATCCATCAGTGCCAGAACGACATGCCCCAGACAGTAGACGATGGAGAGGCTGAGAATCATCCGATACTTGCCAAGGAGCCAGTCTGCGATAATCGCTCCCAGGAACGGCAGGAAGTAGACCGTCGCGTTAAACGTCGCCATCCATGACGACATCTCTTCCACCGACATCGTATCTGGAGCCCCGTCGGCTGTGACGAGGTGTTTCGTCATGAACATCGCCAGAACGGCCTTCATCCCGTAGAAGCTGAATCGCTCCGCAGCCTCGTTCCCAACGATGTAAGGGATACCGGCCGGCATGGTTGTCTGATCGATAGGCTTCGTCAGGTAGGGCGTTCTGGCCATGAGGAGTTCTTCGTTTCAGAATGGGGCGGGGGAGGCGAATTCTCATCTCGGCAGTCATTCACTTCGCAGGCTGACTTTGTTGTTCAAAACCAATCAGGCTGGAAGTGGGCGCCATAATAGACCGAATCGGCCAAAGAGAACAATTTCGTAATTCTTCTTTGCGATTCTTTGTGTCTTACAGTCTTGGCCATCTGGCGTTTTTGTTCGCGCATCCATGAACGTCAGCGGCGGGGTGGAACGAAACTTCAAGCAATGTTGCGTCTGTCGGATGTGTTGCTTTCCGGAGAGTGAATGTTTCCATTTGTCGACTGCTGTGTAAATCGCTTGTGAATAACAAGATAACGCAGTGTTTCTTTTGGTTTGTGGTGTGGGCGTGGCGTTTGGGCAACATTCGCTTCGCAAGAGGAAGTGTGGGTGTTAAGGTTTCTTTGCAGGTTTGCGTTGATTTGTAAGTTGTTTTCTTGTTTGTGGTAACGTCTTTTCTTGTGAGATGTGTGTTTAGTTTTCTTTGCACCTGTAAACGTTTCTGGCACAGGTCTCGCATTAGGGGAGAACATCAAGAGTCACCCCCAATCAAAGAGATATCACCATGAACGCTTGCCTGAACGCTCTGATCAACGACGAAGCTGGTTTCATTGTTTCTGCAGAACTGGTTCTGATCTCCACCATCGCTGTGCTGGGCCTGGTTGTTGGTCTGGGAGAAGTCGCTTTCAACGTCAATAACGAGCTCGAAGACGTCGGGTCGGCGTTCTCTTCACTGGACCAAGGCTTTTATCTGCAAACCACCACAGGTCACAAAGGCCGGATGAACGGCAGCTTTTTCAAAGATCATCTCGACTTCTGTGCTGAAGAATGTGACATCAAGTAATCGGATGCGATCGCTGTCTGCCCGGACTGGATACTGCTACAGTCTTTGGGGCCAGTCCGTCTGAAAGCTTCGGGAGCAGGCTGGGGCGGATCAGGGTCTGTCGTGGAGTGGAGCAGTCGTGTGAAAAGGACTGTTACTGACAGTTGGGCCCGACGCATTTGTTCCCGACATTTCGTTGGAGCATTGAATTGAATTCGCCTGCCGAGCCGGTTGCAGACCTGATCATTGTAGGGGCGAGCTCCCGAGCGGCCGCATTCTCGGCAATTCGAGCTGGCTTTCGTCCAATCTGTCTCGATCAGTTTGCTGATGCGGATTTGCAGGCGAACGCAACGGTTCTTCCGTGGGCTGACGATGACGCTGGGATTCTGCAACAGATCCAGCAGTGGCCTGGACTCCCGGTTGTTTACGTCGGTGGAATGGAGAATCGCCCAGCCTTGATTGAAGCGATTGCTCAGACTCACGAGGTCTGGGGAAATCCTGCTGATGCGGTGCGGCGAGTTCGTAACCCCGCTGATCTCGCGGAGCCTGTCAGACTCTCGCGAATCTCCTTGCCAGAATGGCGAGATGAAACTCAACCGCCACCTTGTGATGGAACATGGATTCTGCGTCCACGTTTGGGAGCAGGGGGGCGCGGCATTCATGTCTGGGATGAATCTGCACGAGAGTCAGAGACATTGCAGGAGCCTCATTTCTTCCAGAAACGCATTGAAGGATTGCCTTGCTCGGCGACGTTCATTGCTCCTGCCGAAGTTGGGGACGTCCGGTTTGTCGGCATGACCAGACAGTTGATTGGGGAAGAATTCTGCTTTGCCCGACCGTTTCAATGGTGTGGCAACATTGGCCCTATTGCTTTGCCTGTCTCGACTGAACTGACTATTCGCCGGTTTGGAAACGTACTGAAATGGAAATTGGGACTGCGAGGCTTCTTCGGGGTGGATTTGATCATCGACGCCGATGGAACTCCTTGGGTGACGGAAGTGAATCCAAGGTATCCAGCTTCTTCGGAAATTCTGGAACACATTACTGGAATTCCGCTGATGCAGGATCACTGCCGGTGTTTCACAGAAAAGCCGCTGCCGGAGACCGATTGGGACCTTGCTCATCCTGGCGAATTGCTGGCAAAGGCGGTTGTTTATGCCCCGCAGGATCTGGTGTGGTCGAAAGAACTCATCGAAGCCGCGTCTGTACCAGTGTTCAATGTTCCGGATTTAACGGATCTGCCTGTGCCTGGAACACAGATTCGGAGTGGGGAACCGGTCTGTACGGTTTTTGCGGAAGCGACAACAAATGAAGAATTGCTTGATTTGTTAAAACAGAAGGTCGCGGATGTGATTGCTCGGTTGAAATCTGACTACTGATGAAATGAAACGTCTGACGGGGCTGAGACGGGGGATCAGCACCGATGTAGGGAGAAGGGGAATCTCCGGGAATTGTTCAATAGCGACAGCGAAAACCGGCGGTTATTATTCTCCAAGGAAATTCCAGGGTCGTTCAGAAATTGTCAAGAGATTATGGGCGACCGGCCTCAGTAAACCTGGACTCGGATCGAGTCTGTGGAGATAGACTGGTAGGACGAACACGCGTGTACTGGGAACAGGCGGTGCAGTGCGAAGCGGGAACCGATGTCGGCCTGCGCCGTAAAAACAACGAAGATTCCCATTGCGTTCATCTCTGCCATGATGAGGCGGAATGGCGGCGTTGTGGCCATTTGCTTGTGGTTGCCGACGGGATGGGAGGCCATGCCGTTGGCGAGTTGGCCAGTCAGATTGCTGTTGAAACCGTTCCGCACACCTTTCTCAAGTCTCCTCCCGGTGATCCACGCCGCCTGCTGAAAAACGCGATTCTTGCAGCGAATCAGGCGATCAATGAACGCGGGACGCAAAACGTCGATTTCCACCATATGGGGACGACCTGTTCTGCTTTGGCGTTGACCTCACGAGGAGCGATCATCGGGCATGTCGGTGATAGCCGCGTCTATCGTATTCGCCGTGACCGCATCGATCAGCTGACGTTCGACCACAGTCTGCAGTGGGAATTGGAACGGCAGCATGGAAATCTGGATGGGATCATCGATCTCAACCAGCATCGCAACATCATCACTCGCTCTCTTGGTCCGGAAAAATCGATTGAAGTCGATATTGAAGGGCCGATGCCGGTGATGCCCGGTGATGCGTTTCTGCTTTGCTCCGATGGCCTGTCGAATCAACTCTGTGACGCCGAACTCGGAGCGATTGTTCGTGAACTGCCACCAGCGCAGGCGGTGAAGTTGTTAATCGACATCGCCAACCTGCGGGGAGGCCCGGACAACATTACCGCAGTGGTCGCCAGAGTCGGAGAACTGCCGGCAAACGTCTATCCCCAGCCTGTCGAGGATTATGTCGACGAGGAAGAAGGGGTGAGTTGGGCCTGGCTCGGGGGAATGTGGGCCGCCGCATTTGGATTGGCGTGCGGGGTCGCGTTATGGATTGTCGGGCAGGAAGTGAAGGGGCTTAGCCTCCTTGCAGTTGCCGTGACTGCATTGTTCTGGTTGCTGATCGTTCATTTTCGCCATCGTCACGCGACGCAGTTGCCGGTTGTAACATCGGACGACTCAAAGACCCATCACTCTCGCCCTCACCGGACAGCAGTGGGGATGTCGTCCAAGGATCTGGCCGAACTTCTTGCGAAAATTGACGCAGAACTGTGCACTGCTGCTCAGGCAGACCATTGGAATGTGGATTGGGCGGAGCACGGAAAAGGTCAAAATGTCAGTCTGCAGCATATTCGCGAAAAGAGATATTCGAAAGCAATTCGTGAATTAGCCCGTTCAATTCGTGTTATCATGGAGCAGGTTCCGCGGAATCCTCGATAACATTGACTCTCAGAGTGCTTCCTAAGCGATTTTCCCCGTGTGTTGTCTGGGGTGTTGAGCTGATTTAATTAGTGTATTCGCTTCTTTTGGCAAATTCTGCTTTTAATGTGCGCTTGTTCTTGCTTACATTTGCGCAAAATTCCCATCAAAGGCAAATCTGTGGATCTCGTCGGTCAAGGTTTGAAGTCTGGGCCAACAGAGACAAGAATATGGGCATTGAATTACTGATGCGTAGTTGCACCATCGCCCAGAGTGCCATTCTGTGCGGTCGTGATTTCCCTTCCCGTTAGATGTGCTTCCAGCAGGTTGGTGCTGGTTTCCGGAGCTGTCAAAAACATGAGCGGATCGAATCCCTTCGGCGCAGAATCAACTCTTAAGACGCTGGCTGGCGATTTCACGATTCATCGACTGCAAAAACTGACCGAACTCGGGTTGGGAGATGTTTCGCGCCTGCCTTTCTCAATTCGCGTATTGCTGGAGTCAGCACTGCGGAATTGCGATGAGTACATTGTCAGCTCTCAGGATGTGAAAAACATTCTGAACTGGAGCCCATCACAGGCTGAACCGGTTGAAATTCCATTCATGCCGGGGCGCGTTGTGTTGCAGGACTTCACAGGGGTGCCTGCTGTTGTGGATCTCGCTGCCCTGCGAGCCGCAATGGTTCGAATGGGAGGAGATCCTAAGAAGATCAACCCGTTGGTTCCTTGCGATCTCGTGATTGACCACTCGGTTCAGGTTGATGCCTTCGCTTCTGACAATGCGATGCAGGAAAACCTCGATCTGGAATTCGAGCGAAATCAGGAGCGTTATCAGTTCCTGAAATGGGGCCAGAAGGCATTCCAGAACTTCCGCGTTGTTCCACCAGCAACTGGGATTGTTCACCAGGTTAACCTCGAATACCTGGCGAGCGTTGTTCTGAACAAAGACGGCGTTGCCTTCCCGGATTCGCTTGTCGGAACCGATTCTCACACCACGATGATCAACGGGATCGGTATCGTTGGGTGGGGTGTTGGGGGAATTGAAGCGGAAGCCGTGATGCTGGGGCAGCCAATTTACATGCTGCTGCCAGAAGTTGTCGGATTCAAGCTCACTGGGGAATTGCCAGAAGGGGCAACCGCAACCGACCTCGTATTGACCGCAACGCAGATGCTGCGTCGTCATGGTGTCGTCGGTAAGTTCGTCGAGTTCTATGGTCCAGGTCTGGGAAGCATGTCTCTGCCTGACCGGGCTACCCTGGCGAACATGGCTCCGGAATACGGGGCGACCATGGGCTTCTTCCCTGTGGATAACGAGACTCTCCGTTATATGGAGCGAACAGGTCGTTCGAAAGAACTCATCGACCTTGTTGAGAAGTATTACAAAGCACAGGGGATGTTCCGCACAGAGGATTCTCCTGAGCCTGAATTCAGCACGACAATGGAACTCGACCTCGCTAGGGTTGAGCCATCGATGGCAGGGCCAAAGCGTCCTCAGGACCGCATTTTGCTATCTGGCATGAAAGCCCAGTGGGGACAGGATCTCTGCACCACATTTGGTAAGGTTTCAGCAGCGGCCGATTCAACCCCAGCGTCAATGACAGACGAAGGTGGATTTGCGACTGCAACTGCTGTCTCTGCCGATCCAGGGCTGGACGGCGTTCCAGTTGTGTTCGGTGGAGAAGCCTTCAAGCTGAAACACGGGGACGTTGTGATCGCTGCGATCACCAGCTGCACCAACACAAGCAATCCAAGCGTGATGATGGCTGCCGGATTGCTGGCAAAGAAAGCCGTTGCCAAAGGTCTCACACGTCAGCCTTGGGTGAAGACTTCGCTCGCTCCTGGTAGCCGTGTTGTGACGGACTATCTTGCTCGTGCCGGTGTGACCGAATCACTGGATCAGTTGGGCTTCCAGCTGGTGGGGTATGGCTGCACGACCTGTATTGGGAACAGCGGTCCGCTCCCTGACCCAATCGCCAATGCGATTTCCAAGAACGACATCGTTGCTTGCTCAGTGTTGTCCGGGAACCGTAACTTCGAAGGCCGCGTGAACCCACACGTGAAAGCGAACTATCTGGCAAGTCCGCCATTGGTCGTCGCCTATGCCATCGCTGGAACGACCGACATCGATCTGACTGTCGAGCCGATTGGACACGACAAAGCCGGGAACCCTGTTTACCTTTCAGAGATCTGGCCATCTCAGAAGGAAATTGCAGACGCAATCGCTGGAGCCATGTCCCCAGAGATGTTCGTCAACGAGTACTCCAAGGCGAGCCAGGGGCCACCGGAATGGCAGGCCATCGAAGGGGGAGAAGGGGACCTGTTTACATGGGACGAGAAGAGCACCTACGTTCAGGAGCCACCGTTCTTTGTGGACATGCCAGTTTCTCCGCAGCCAATTAAGGCGATCACTGGAGCCCGCGTGCTGGTTAGCGTCGGGGATTCAACGACAACCGACCACATCAGTCCTGCCGGAGCCATCAAGAAGGACTCGCCAGCAGGAAAGTTCCTGCAGGACAACGGCGTCGCCCCAATCGACTTCAACAGCTACGGAAGTCGTCGTGGGAATGACCGGGTCATGACTCGGGGAACATTCGCGAACATCCGTCTGCGAAACAAAGTCGCTCCAGGAACTGAAGGGGGAGTGACCAAGTATCTGCCAACTGGGGAAGTGACATCAATCTACGAAGCCTCGATGAAGTATCAGGCTGAAGGGACTCCACTGATTGTCCTCGCCGGCAAAGAGTACGGAACAGGGTCTTCACGCGACTGGGCAGCGAAGGGAACTCAGCAGCTCGGAATTACCGCCGTCATTGCCGAGAGTTTTGAGCGTATTCACCGCTCAAACCTGATCGGAATGGGCGTTCTACCTTTGCAGTTCCGTGCTGGTGAAAGCCGTGAAGCACTGGACCTCGACGGCACAGAAGTTTTCGACATTGTTGTCGATGACAACGTGAAGCCAAGTCAGGCGATTGAAGTCACCGCACGACGTGCGAATGGTGAAGAAGTTCACTTCGTCACAACATGTCGAATTGATACTCCAGTGGAAGTGGAATACTACCGCAATGGCGGGATTCTCCACACAGTCTTGCGTCAGTTGCTGAAAAGCTAACCGACCCTGAGTCTGTTTAATGTAAGTTTTCCGCACCGCCTTGGGTTACGACTCAGGGCGGTGTTGTTTTTGTGGGGAATGATCCACAAATCTGTGTTTCCTGTCTCAATTCGCTCTGGTCCGCTACACGCAAAAGATCGAAGTGACTTATGATTCGCTTTCCTTGCTGAACAGACTTCATGTGATGCGAGGACTGACAGGAAGCCCGTTCTGTATTGCAGAGATCCTTCGAGGTGATGCGGCGAGCAGAGCGGTCCCCACTGCCAGATCTTCAATGAAATTGCTTCTGGAGAGAGTAGCGCATGTCCGGTTCAGAGTTCCCCATCGAAATTGATATCGCCACCGTTTCAAGTCTCTTGTCGAGTGGAGAAGACTTCCTCTTTCTGGACTGCCGTGAAGCTGACGAATATGCCACGGCGAAGATTGAAGGGGCTGTGCTGCTCCCGATGAGTGAGATTCAGGATCGGCTGGGAGAACTCTCTGAGAGTCGCGACAAGCAAATCGTTGTGCATTGCCATCATGGCGGCCGCAGTCTGCGAGTCGCTCGCTGGTTGCGTGGGCAGGGGTTTGACAAAGCTCAAAGTATGGCTGGCGGAATCGATGGCTGGTCGCTTCAAATCGATCCAGAGGTTCCACGCTACTAAATGCGGGTGAGCGGTTTGTCTCTCTTCTCAACATCGCAGTTCAGGCTTCAGTGTCGATGGTCTGGAGCCTGTAGTGCCATTTGCGGTTTCTTGAGAGATTGAACCGTCTATTGCTCCATACATCCGGGGGATTTGAGACGGATCGTCTGGGCCTGTGTGGTGCAGTGTACTTGTATGGTCCAACGTGGGAGGCGATTGTTGCGGTGAGTCGTTGTGGTTCGCTGCAGGAGCATCGTCAATTGTGAACTTGTTTCAGGGCCAGGATGATGCTCGCAAAATTGCTGACACATTCTTTGTTTGGAATTGATGCTCGACCTGTTGAAGTTGAAGTCGATATCTCACCTGCAGCGATGCCTAAGACGATCCTCGTAGGGCTTGCGGAGGCCGCTGTCCGGGAGAGCGTTCATCGTATTGAACGAGCGTTGGTGAATAGCGGCTATCAACGTCCAATCGACCGCATTGTGATCAATCTGTCGCCTGCAGATCTGCCAAAGGAAGCGGCGTCAACGGATCTGGCGATTGCCTTGGGGATTCTTGCGGCCAGTGGACAGATGCAGTCCGAAATCTTTGGGGACTATTCTGTCGCAGGGGAGCTTGCTCTGGATGGGACGGTGCGTCCAGTCAAGGGAACGCTTTCGATGGCGTTACAGGCTCGGGCTGATGGACGCCGCGGACTTGTGGTTCCTGCTGCAAATGCCAGAGAATCGGCTGTGGTCGACGGCATTGATATTATTCCGGTGGGGTCACTCGCGGAGGCGGTCGGCTTCTTTACAGGGGAGCTGCCTGTCGACCCAATGCCATTTAGTTGGAATCAGGCGGTCCTCGAATTCGGGACGTATGCCATCGACTATTCTGACGTCAAAGGTCAGGAGATGGCGAAACGGGCCGTCACGGTTGCTGCCGCTGGAAGACATCACCTACTTATGATTGGCAGTCCAGGAACTGGAAAGACGTTACTGGCTCAACGTATCGGTTCCATTCTTCCGCAACTTTCCCCAGAGGAATGTCTTGAGACCACTCGAATCTACAGTGCTGTCGGGCGGTTAGAGAATGGTCAGTCACTCATGTTGACGCGGCCGTTTCGGTCTCCGCATCATACGATCAGCGAAGCGGGACTGGTCGGCGGAGGAAGCACTCCGACGCCGGGGGAAATCAGCCTGGCGCATCATGGCGTCCTCTTTCTTGATGAGTTGCCAGAGTTTAATCGGCGAACACTTGAGGTGATGCGTCAGCCTCTGGAAGAGAATCGGGTGACCATTTCCAGAGCCATTGGCAGCATGACGTTCCCTGCGAATTTAATGCTGGTTGCGGCGATGAATCCCTGTCCCTGTGGGTTTCGGGGCGATCCACGACGGGCGTGCAGTTGTTCTCCAATGCATATTGAACGGTATCTCGGCAAGCTGTCTGGGCCGCTGCTGGACCGAATTGATATTCATATCGAAGTCCCGGCCGTGCCGTTCCGTGAACTCTCGAATTCCAAACCGGGAACCGACAGCGCAACCATTCGCGAGAAGGTGATTCAGGCTCGGAAAGTTCAGCAAGAACGCTTTACGAAAGAACCTGGCAGCCTGAACGGAACGATGACGCCAAGGCAAATTCGGACACATTGCAAGTTGAACAAAGAGGCGGAATCGCTTCTTAAGGCGGCGATGGAAGACATGGGGCTCTCTGCCAGAGCTCATGACAAGATTCTGCGTGTCAGTCGGACGATCGCAGACTTGGACGGTGCCGATTCGATCGAGGTTCACCATCTGACCGAGGCGATTAACTATCGGGCGCTCGACCGAACCTACTGGTCAAGGTGATCTGGGGCGTTCTCCAAGTCATGAGACCGTAGCAGTTTACGGTTGTTGACCTGTTGGTGGAGCAGAGGGGAAATCGCTCTGGCCGCAATCTGTCATCTCGGCGTAAGATAGTCGCGACTTGTTTCTGCTCCGATTTTCGTGCGTGTGTTGTGTCATGGAGGACAAAATGACGCTGTTCGTTCAGGCCCATTCTTGGTTGGGGACATGGTGTCGGTTCTCGATCTGTTGCGCCATTCTTCTCGCTGGGGCTGCGAGCGAGGCCAAGGCACAGGGGGAAGCAATTCGCCTGTCGGAGAGTTATTCTGACAGCCGTGTGTTTTCGAATCAGTCGACGATCGTGACCGCAGGCAAAGTTCAGGCGGCAAAGGGGAATGGAGAGAAAGAAGATTTCGATCTCAAGGCAGACATCTCTTTTGATTATTTCTCACGTCGTCTTCCTCCGTCAGGGCGTGATGCGGATGCGCTTCGAGACATCCGGTATTTTCAAAATGCGAATCTGGCAACAACGGTTGCTGGTTACGAAACCAAAGTCGAATTGCCTGCAGACCGTCGGTTGATTGTCGTCAACGGATCGAGAGAGGGGTTGATCAGTTACTGCCCGGATGGTTTGTTGAATCGGGAAGCCGTCGACCTGTTGGAGATCCCTGGGGATGCGCTTTCTTTGCTATCCGTGTTGCCTTTAACCGAGGTGCGAATCGGCGAAGAATGGTCTCCGGCAGACTGGGTTCTGCAGATGCTGACCGGGATCGAAGCTGTCGAAAAATCCGAACTGAAGTGTCGACTGGATTCTGCAACACCATCTGCTGCAAAAGTCACTTTCACTGGCAAGATTTCAGGGTTGAAGCTGGGGACAACGACAACGGTTTCTGTTGTCGGAGTGCTGCTTTTCAATCTGGAAGAGAAGTTTCTCTCGCAGGCGAAGACCGTATACACGGTGACTTCGGATGTTGGCACTGTGAATCCGGGTCTGGATATGAAAGTGACCACGTCGCTTGTCAGATCGGTTTCAAAATCTGTTCCTCAGTTGTCGGATGAAGTTCTGGGACGTATCCCGTTGGATCCTGCTCCGGAATCTCTGGCCTTGAGTTATTTTGCCGCCCCATGGGGACTTGAACTGAGCCACGGGCGGGACTGGCATTTGTTCCAGGCGGTCTACGATGGCGGGGCTCCGGTTGCGATCCTTCGACTTGTGGAACTTGGGAGTCTGGTTGCGCAGTGCAACTTCTCTCCAGCACCAGCAGCACCGGGGGGGAACATGACCCCACTGGAAGTGTTCGAGATGGACATTCAGAAATCACTGGGCGAGCGTTTTGGTGAAATCGTGTCCCGAGAGACGATTCCGCTCGATGATGGACGCAAGTTCTATCGGGTGGCTGCGAACGGCCATGTCATGTTTCGCAGTGATAAAGACCGTGCAGAAATCCCGATGACGTGGATTTATTACCTCGTCGCGAATAAGGATGGAAAACAGGCCTCGTTTGTGTTCTCCGTCGAGCCGGCGCTGCTGGAGCAGTTGGGGAATCGGGATCGAGAGCTTGTTCAGAGCCTGAAATTCCATTCTTCTGCCAAAAAGTAAAGACCGATTGCAGAGTGAATGTGAATGTCCGGGTGAAGATCACCCATAAAACGATGAAAGACTGGTTCAAATGAGCCAGTCTTTTCTTTTTGGGAGATCGTCTCGCGTGTGGCTTCCAGCAGCCTTCTCGATAGGAGAAAACCGAATCCTGCGTGCCAGAGGCGCTGCAGGATTTCTGGAGATGGTCTAATCGATCTTTTCTTTCAGTAAACGAACGGCTTGTTCGAGGGTGCCGGATTGGAACGTCTCGAGAATCGTCCGATGCTCTTCGTAGATGTCGATCAGATTGTGGCAGCGGCGTTGCGTGCGGCGAAAGTGAGAGCGGATTCGCCCGACGAGCAGGTCCCAGATCGCGAGGAGGTCTGGCTGATCAAGTCGTTCGAGCAGATATCGATGGAACGCGATATCCATTTCCGCAATCGTATAGAAATCTTTATCAACACATGCCTGATGCATTTCCTTCAGGATTGTGTTCCAGTGATCAAAATCTTCTGGGCGAAGTTCGTCAAAAATTTCCCGCAGAGCATAAACTTCCAGAGCTTTACGGAGTGGAAGAATCACCCCGCGAACAGCTTTCGGAGCTTCGGGCGCGACAACAGCCCCGCAGTTCGGTTTCGTCTGCAGCAAGCCCTGATGAGAGAGCTTCTGGACAGCTTCTCGCACCAGTCCTCGGCCCACTCCAAATCGTTTGGTGATCGCCGCTTCCGTTAGGCGGTGCCCTTCCGGCATGCGTCCTGACAGAATCTCTTCGCGAATCTGGCTCGCAATCTCTGCTGAACCGATCGATGTGGTCGGTTTCCGTTTCACTGGTTTACTCCAGCAGCGGATGTGGTGAATGGAATTGTGTCACCGAAAGGGGAGGCCGCAATCATTCAGCCGAGAAGAATCTGATTCTTTTAATGGCGAGACGATTGATCGAAATCTTTGTGTGACCCACTTTCGACTGTAGACACTTGGCAGGAATTGTCAACAATCGATCGCCTGTTCGCAGGACCTCTTTATGGAATCATACGCGTTTTGAGAGACGAAGTTCAGCTATCTTTTGATGGCGGAACTTCAATTTCTTGCCCGAACCGTAATCGGTGGGTGGCTCTGTAAAACTTCCAAAGGGATACGGGGACAAACGCCAGTGCGAAAGTCCCCGTTTTGAATCTGAACAGCGTCTCACTTTCGATGCTGCAACTGGCGATGATGCAACTGAAAATGACCAGCGCGGTTACTCAAGTGTCAGCAGCAGGTCACCGTTTGAAACCTGTGTTCCTGCTTTAATCAGTAACTGACCAATGGTCCCTGCGCGTTCTGCATTCAGGGTTGTCTGCATTTTCATCGCTTCGATCACCAGCAGTTTCTGACCTTTGGTGATTTTGTCGCCAGCTTGAACCGCAACACTGACAACCATCCCTGGCATGCTTGCGGCAATGTGCGTTGGGTTGGTTGCGTCCGCCTTGATGTTCTTCTCGACTGTTGATTCAACCGAGCGGTCATCGATAGTGACATCTCGTGGTTGACCGTTCAGTTCGAAGAAGACTGTTCGGGTTCCATCCGGATGAGGGCTGCCGGTTGTCAAAAACTTGATGAACAGTGTCTTGCCAGGTTCGATCTCGGCCGCAAATTCTTCCCCAGACTGCATCCCGAAGAAGAAGACTGGAGTCGGCAAGATGCTGGTGTCGCCGTAATTCTGAACGTGCAGCGCATAGTCTTTGAAGACACCCGGATACATCACCCAGCTCAGCATCTCTCGTTCATTTGGCTCGCGACCAAGGAACGGCACCATCTTCTGAGCGGCCTGAGCGAAGTCGATTGGAGGGAGGGTCTCTCCTGGGCGTCCTGCAAATGGTTTGCGATCTTTCAGGATTCGCTTTTGAATCCCTTCTGGGAATCCGCCTTGCGGTTGCCCCATTGCTCCACTGATCAGGTCGATGACTGATTCAGGGAAGGCAAGTTCACGGTCGCTTGAGATCAGGTCGGCTGGCGAGAGTTCGTTCGCAACCATGAACAAGGCCATGTCACCAACAGCTTTAGAGGTTGGTGTCACCTTCACAATGTCGCCAAACATTTTGTTGACGTCAGCGTAGGCCTGGCAAATTTCCGGCCAGCGATCCGCCATCCCCAATGCCCGGGCCTGTTCGAACAGGTTCGTGTACTGTCCACCAGGCATCTCGTGGTTGTAAAGATCGGCTGTCCCCGGGAGAACAACGCTTTCGAATGGGAGATAGAATTCGCGAACCGCACGCCAGTATTCCGCAATCTCATCCAGACGGTGCGTGTCGAGTTTCGTATCACGGGACTGGAAGTGAAGCGACTCACACAAAGTGTTCAGGTTCACCTGTGATGTTCCCCCTGACATCGGGGCCATCGCGGCATCGACCACGTCCACGCCGGCTTTCGAGGCCATCAACAGGGAGGCCGCCTGAATGCCTGCGGTATCGTGTGTGTGGAAGTGGATTGGTAATCCGACTTCCTGCTTCAGTGTGCTGACCAGCAATTCAGCAGCTTCAGGTTTACACAACCCGGCCATATCTTTGATGGCCAGAATATGGGCGCCTGCTTTCTCCAGTTCCTTGGCAAGTTCAACGTAATATTTGAGGTTGTACTTGGTCCGGTTTGGATTCAGTAAATCGCCTGAATAACAGATGGCGGCTTCGCAGATTGCTCCTGCTTCGCACACGGCTTCCATGGCGACCTTCATGTTGTCGGCCCAGTTGAGGGCGTCAAACACACGGAAGACATCGTTACCAGCGGCAGCGGCTTCCTTCACAAAGGACTTCACCAGATTGTCTGGGAAGTTGGAGTAGCCGACCGCACTTGAGGCTCGCAACAGCATCTGGAAAAGGATGTTCGGGCACTTCTCACGCATTCTGGTGAGTCGGTCCCATGGACACTCTTTCAGAAAACGCATTGATGTATCGAAGGTCGCTCCGCCCCACATTTCCAGAGAGAAGAGTTGCGGCAGCAGGAAGGAGTAAGCTTCGACGACATTCAACATGTCGTGTGTACGGAAGCGGGTTGCGTGCAGTGACTGGTGAGCATCACGGAATGTGGTGTCGGTGATCAGAAGACGTTTTTCGTCCTTGATCCACTGCGAGAACTTTTCCGCTCCCAGTTCTTTGAACTTGTCTCGTGTTCCGAGAGGGCGAGGGCTGTTGTGGTCATAAGCTGGAACCGGGGCAGGGGTACGGCGGATGGCGACCGGACGCCCTTTGACGAGTGGGTTCCCGTTGACAATGGTTTCGCCGATCGAACGCAGCAATCGGGTTGCACGATCCTGTCGATGCGGGAAATCAAACAGCGATTTCGTTTTATCGATGAAGGTGGTGGTACAGCGTCCGGAGAGGAAATCCGGGTGATTCAACACGTTCAAAAGGAATGGAATGTTGGTCTTCACACCACGAACACGGAATTCGCGAAGACAGCGTTCCATTCGGGTTGCAGCTTCTTCGAACTTACGCCCACGGGCAGTCACTTTGACCATCAGTGAGTCATAGTACGGATGGACGAACGCTCCGGAGAAGGCGGTTCCCGCATCAAGGCGAATCCCCATCCCGCTGGCGGAACGATAGTGGGCAATCCGGCCATAGTCAGGGACGAAGTTGTTTGCAGGGTCTTCTGTTGTGACACGACATTGCAGAGCAAACCCGTTCACATGAATTTCGGACTGGTTCGCAATCCCGATCTCCGGAGAGTCGAGACGGTATCCCTCTGCAACCATAATTTGAGACCGGACCACGTCGACACCGGTGACTTCTTCGGTGACGGTGTGTTCCACCTGAATACGAGGGTTCACTTCGATGAAGTAGAACTTCAGAGTGTCGGTATCAAGCAGGAACTCAACTGTTCCGGCGTTTGAATACTGGACTTCGCGACCGATTCGGACTGCGGCGTCGCAGATCTCGTTGCGAATTTCTTCTGGCAGATTGACTGCCGGGGCGATCTCGACAACCTTCTGGTGGCGGCGTTGAACAGAGCAGTCACGCTCATACAGGTGAACGAGATTTCCGTGCTGATCTCCGAGCAACTGGACTTCGATGTGCCGGGCGCGTGGAATGTACTTCTCGATGAAGATGTCCGGGCTGCCGAACGCTGTCAGAGATTCCTGACGTGCAACTTCATACAGCGAAACGAGTTTATCTTCTGATTCAACAACGCGCATCCCGCGACCACCGCCCCCGTGAGCAGCTTTCAGGATGACAGGGTAACCGAGTTCGCTGGCGAGCTTGAGACCTTCGTTTGCGTCTTTGAGAGGGTTTTCTGTCCCGGCCAGAATCGGAACTTTTGCCTGCGCGGCGATCCGGCGTGCAGCAGTTTTGTCCCCGAGGTTTTCGAGCAGGTTGACGCTCGGACCGACGAAAATAATGCCAGCTTTTTCGCAAGCTGCCGCAAATTCCGGTTTTTCCGACAGGAAGCCATAGCCAGGGTGAATCGCATCGACACCGACTTCTTTGGCGATGGCGATGATGGACGGAATATCAAGGTACGACCGGATCGGTTCTCCGGGTTGTCCCACCTGATACGCTTCATCAGCCTTGAAACGATGCAGCGCGAAGCGGTCTTCGAAGGCGTAAATAGCAACCGTGCGAATATCGAGCTCCGAGGCGGTTCGGAATACACGAATCGCGATTTCGCTTCGATTGGCGACGAGGAGCTTTTTGATCTTCTTCATTTTTTTTATTAATTTTCTGAACGCAAGCGCGATGGGACGCGTGGAATTTGCATCACAGTGAGATCAGCAACTTATCGGGACAGCACGACTGTCACAAGTTTCGATGTCGATCGATTTACGGAAAGAGACGTTGTCGGGTGAGTCTCTTTTGATGCGTGTTTCAAAAATGGTCTGTCGAATCGGTGTAAAACGTGATCTGACAGAATGATCAAGTGAGGAATCGCGTCTCTGTGTCTGTGGAGTTTTTCGCAATCCCCATGATTTTAGTCGATTCGATTGCTGGTGGTATCCATGCGGGATGATTTCTTGATGTCGATGTCAGTCAATGTCGGGTGACCTGATCCCGTTGCATTGAGGAACTGGGTGAGGAATTCAAAAGCGCGAATCTCTGCCGGTCCTGCCGTTTTCTCTACGATTGTTCTGAATTGCGCAAACTGTTCTTTGATTTGCTCTGGGGTGATAAGGTGGAGTCGTGTGCAGAGAATCGCGGCTTCGAGCACAGCATGTTTTGCTCGGTTGAACCCAAAGAAGTCTCTCAGATGGCCGGTATGGATCACCTGTGTGGCGATTTCAGTTCTGGCTTGTGAATCGTCAATTGAGAGAACTTGAAACTCATACCAGCGGCAGGCTCCTGTGATGACTGCCCCGTCAATTCTGGTTGCCGGCTTCAGATCGGGGAGGTCTGTCAGACGTCCCACGGCGGCATGTGCGATGAGTTCCACATCATCGGTGACATGAAAGACGCCGCACCTTGTGCGTTTGAGGTTGGCGTAGGTCGTTGATGTCTGGAAGGGGCGGAAATGAAACGTTGTGAATTCCGCATCGACAATCGGGCCCATCGGAGCGATATTCACCGTGCCGTCAGCGTTCTTCGTCGTGCAAAGACCTTCAAGAATCATTGGACGGCCCTGATTTGATGATGGTGTGCGCCCGGTGTCGCAACCTGACTTCCGAAGCGGTTATGGTAAGCGAAGTCCCGATTCCGGAAAACGGTCCTCGTTGAAAGCTGAGAATGAGCGGTTCAATGAATTCTTCGATGAACATTGCCATTCTTGGTCAACCAGACGGTTGGTATGTGAAGGAATTACAGCGGGTCGCTGAGGCTCGCGGGCATCGGGCAACGTGTGTTGATTTCCGCTCGCTCTGTTCATTGGTGACAAGCGGGACGTCAACGGGAGGCGCCGAAGCCGGAAGGACCGGGATTACGGCAGGTGGACAGACTCTGAACGACATGGATGCTGTCCTCGTGCGAACAATGCCGCCCGGATCGCTTGAGCAGGTTGTCTACAGGATGGATGCGCTGCAGCGACTGGAAGGGCAGGGGGTGCATGTCGTGAATTCCCCCAAGGCGATCGAAGCCTCCGTCGACAAGTTTTTGACGACCTCTCGACTCGTTGCGGCTGGGCTTCCAACTCCACAGACGGTGGTTTGCGAAACTGCTGAAGACGCGTTTCAGGCATTTGAACGGTTAAGAGGCGACGTTGTGGTGAAGCCGATCTTCGGCTCCGAGGGACGCGGGATTCTCCGGGTTTCTGATCCCGATCTGGCCTACCGTACATTTCGAACACTGGAGCGAACCCAGTCTGTCCTTTATTTGCAGGAGTTCATCGCTCATCCGGGATTTGATATTCGCGTGCTGGTGTTGAATGGCAGAGTGCTCGGTTCGTTTGTGCGTCGACATCCGACCGATTTTCGGACGAATGTTGCCAGAAACGGAACGGCCGAACCCCATGAGATGACAGACCACGAAGGAAGTTTGGCGCTTCAGGCAGCGAAGGCCGTGGGAGCCTGTTTTGCAGGTGTCGACTTATTGTACGATCCGGACGGTCGGTGTCAGGTGATTGAGGTGAATGCAGTGCCGGGATGGCGGGCTTTTGAAAAAGTCACTGGTGTGCACGTCGCCTCAATGGTGATGGAATTTTTGGAGAATCGGTAAGATGTCGGTGAACGTAGATCAGATTGTGGATGTATTGCGTCAGGTGACTCCCGACCTGCTGCGATGGTCCGGGGCGATTGCCAAGCGGATGCGGACATTTGATATCGGTCTTACAGGCAAGTCTTCCGGAAGCTCGAATACCGACGCGTTGACTCTCGCCGACCTGACAGTGCAGGAACTGGTCGTGGCCGGGTTACGAGACTCTGCCCCTATTCTGCGTCAGTGTCGAATTGAAGCCGAAGAAGCGAACGGCGATCTGGAGGCATTCGCCACGGACAGCCCATACGTGATTGCACTCGATCCGATCGACGGGACCAAGTATTTCAAAGATAAAACCGGCAACGGGTACGCAGTGATGATTCACCTGCGGACCGTAGACGAAGTCCTGTATTCACTCGTCTATGCTCCAGAGGACGGGCCAACAGGCTCATGGACCCAGTGCTATGCTGGCATAGTGAAAAGTGGGCCAGATGATTTCTCGATGAGTGCGTACGATCTTCTTGAGCAGATGCCTGCCATTGCTCCGACACAACGCCCGAATTCGAAGAAAATTTATCTTATTGGGTTCCAGAAGAACGATCTTCCATTTTCCAGACTGGTGACTCAGGCTGGACTCGAAGGGTACGCTCCCGACGAAATGCCGGGGAGTATCTATCCACTTCTGGCGACAGGAGAGTTCGGCGGATCGTTGATTCACACACCGAACATCTATGACTTCCCAGTGGCGTTGCACATCGCCAGAGAACTCGGCGGAGATTCCGTATGGGTTCACAATGGAGAGCGAGTGAACTTCTCCAGAACATGGATGGATGATCGGGCGGATATGTTGCGCATCCCTGGGATTGCTGCGACGGCTGATTCTCCAGAGAAGCTGAAGATTCTCTGCGATCTGGCCAAAGACTGGAGTCAGGTTCGTTATCAGGATTAGACGAGCAGATGCAGTGATCGTGTTTTCGCTGTTCTGTTGAACGAGCTCTGCCCAATTAAGATCAGCCTTTAGTTTCTCGACGGATCGATTGATGACTCGCGATTTTTCCACGGAAAGTTTGGCGTACTGCCCGATTCACGGGTACATCCCGTTTATTTCTCGGGCTGGGTTGGCGGACGATGAAGTCGCAGAACAGGACATTATCGACCATCCCTGGGTGCAGCGGATGCGGCATATTCATCAGCTGCAAACCGCCTGGTGGGTTTTCCCATCCGCAGAACACCGTCGGTTTCAACATATCCTCGGGGCAATGCATCTCGGGTCGAAGGTGATTGCCGAATGGTACGATTCGCTGCATGAATCGTTTCCGAATACGCCATCACGCGGGTATGTCGATTGCCTCGTTCGACTGTCAGCATTGCTGCATGACGTGGGACATGGCCCATTCGGTCACTTCTTTGACGACCATTATCTTCATCAATTCGATGTGACCCACGAGGATATCGGTGCAGCGATCATCGAACGGGATCTGGGCGATCTGATTCGCGGGATTCGACGTAGCCCGAATGGAAAGTTGCAACCGCTTGAAGAACTCGATCCAAAGCAAATCGCGTTTTTGATTCGGCGTCCTCGCGGGAATGAATCGGGACATCCGGAATGGCTGCGGAAATTGCGATCGTTGTTCAGCGGCATTTATACCGTGGACAACATGGACTTCGTTCTTCGCGATGCGTACATGACCGGCTTCAATACGAAGGCCGTCGATATCGCTCGGTTGATTCATTACAGCTTCTTCACGGAACGCGGATTGACGATCCATTTAAAGGGATTGTCGACACTGACCCACTTTATTGAAACAAGAGCAAACCTGTTCCGCATGGTGTATTTCCACCGAACAGTTCGTGCGCTCGACCTTTCGATTGAAGAGATTTTCTCGGAGACGATGCAGCATCTGTTCTCTGGAAATCCAATTGATCATCTCGATCAATATCTGGATTTCCATGAGTCATCGTTTCTGGTCGATGTGCAGCGTTGGCCGCATTCCAAAGACCCGGCCATTCGCAATCTCGGGGAGCGCTGGCGAGCCATTCTCTGTCGGAAGACGGGATGGAAGATGGCGTGTGAACGCACTCTGAATTTCCATTCGGCGCATGGCGAACGCATGACGATCTTTTCTGAACCAGAACTGATCCTGAAGCGGGTGCGTGAGCGCCTGCCCAAAGCGATTCGCGACATGGAACTGAATATCGATGTGGCGAAGCACTATCATCGCCCAAGTGGTCGGTTGCCGGCTGGCGGTCAGAACTTTATCTACGATCCGGGGGCAGGAATTCACGAACTGCATGACGATGAGTTGTTTCGTTCAATTCCCGTCAGCTTTCTGATCTTCCGAATCTATTGCAAGAATCACGAGCACGACGTCGAGCTGAATGCTGCACTGAATAGCGTTTTAGGCGATGCGATGGACGCGAAGACGAACATGTGATTTTGCAGACAACCAAACAGCCTGAAAACGCAAACAGTCTGAAAACGAAAAAGCCCGACTTTCAGTGAGTTCTGAAGGTCGGGCTTGTTTCTTGATGGTCGTCGAAGCCGATTAGGCAATGACTGCTGTTTTGGTCGACTATGGAATGACGCGAACTTTCAGGTCCTGGAAGTCGATTGGTGAGCCTTCTGATTCGAGCAGAAGATGGCCTTGAGCAGGATCGGCCCCAGTCCCGCCGGAGACTTCCTCACCGTTCACCCACAATCGGACTTCGCCGTTGATGGCACGAACGTAGTAGTGATTCCATTCCCCGTGCCCCAACGTTGTGTTCTTTCGTGGGAAGCTGCGTGATCCATTGGCGGAGCGTGGTTCAAATGGAGTCAGTTTGGTGTACTGCAACGCGAAGATGTCGCCGTTGGTGGTGAACCAGTCCGATTTCTTGCCGTTGGCTTTCTCGAAGTTTTCGGCGTATCCATGATCGAGCATCTGAATTTCGATGCCGGTCTTTGGCAGGCCGTTACGAGGAACATCTTTCAGGTGTTGTGGATCGGCCCAGAGAAACATCCCGGAATTTCCGGCATGTTTGTTATGCCGCCAAAGGACACTGATCTCGACGTTCTTGAAGATCTCCTTGGAGCGGGTGACACCGATTGGAAGCCCGGTGCAGTGAATCAACCCGTCTCTCATTGACCATGTGTCTGGATCGCAGTTGACGTTTTCGAAGTCGTCGAGAGTCAGTTTTCGCCAGCCTGGACCAGTATCGTCGATAAATGCTTTCCTGGCGTCAGGGCGAATTGGTTCGCCAATCAAAGCCTTCCCCGGTGCGACCTTCTCTTTCACGATCGGTGCTGTTTCATCAGCAGCGAAAGATGACTGACCGAACTGAGACAATACCGCAACACTCAACAGCAGCAGCGACCAGACGCGTATCATTGCCTTGAATCCTTTGGTTTGCAGTGGGGGATTTGACTCTGTGCGGAGTGAGCTGGAACGGCCCGATAAGCAACAGGGAATCCGCACAGTATCAATCAATGGCACCTCGAAAGGCTCTTTCGACTGTGCAACGGAAGTCCTGGATTCGGCTCCGTTGCACAGAGAAAACTGACTTCTTTATTTACTTGTCTCTTTTATTTACTTGCGGCTGATTGGCACGCCGATCATCTGGCCGTTAAAGACCTGTCTGTCGTTGACAAATCCCTGGAACTGGAATTGTGCCATTCGCCGTTCTTTCACCATCACCGTCTTCACGCACAGGATGAGACGCGAGTTTGGGTAAACCGGGTAACGGAAGCGAACCTCATTCATTCCCCCGAAGCCGAGGTAATCGCCTCCCTTGAGAATGTCGTATTTGCGAGCGTAGTAACCGGCGAGTTGGGCAGCGGATTCGCACAGAATCACGCCGGGCATCAATGGGAAGCCAGGCATGTGTCCTTGAATCCAGAATTCATCGTCCGTGACATCTTTGTAGCCAACCAGGCCGTGATTGACGGTGTCGACGTACACAATTCCCGACAACTGTTCCATTTCGTGACGCTGGGGATTTACCTTGCGGATGTCGTCCAGAGTGATAATGGGCTTGTCAAAATTGAACTGTTTGTAGTCGTACAGTGGCTCTGCAGGCATCGAGTCAGATTCCATTCGTATTAACAGGGAAGGAATTGAATAGAACACATTCCGGGGGAACGATTGTCATGTTGTACGAAATCCTGCAATCCCCGTCACCGTAAGATTCTGTTCCCAGACCAATTTCATGCAGAGAGAACCCAGCATTCCTGCTGTTGAGGGCCTGAAAACCCTGTTAGGATATCTGAAAGATGCCGGAGAACCGGGAATCGAACTATTTCAGAGGTTGGGTGACAGATGAAAACGGCTGAGGGCGTTTCGATGTTAACGCAGGTCTCCCGCCGTGGTTTTCTCGCAGCGGGAGGAGCGAGCGTCGTGGGAATTTCGCTGAAATCTGCACTTGCCGCCCGGGCAGGCAACGCTGGCGCCGTCATTCAGATCGTGCTGAATGGGGGAGCGAGTCATCTCGACCTCTTTGACCCAAAGCCGTTGGCCCCGCGGGAATATCGCGGACCGATGCATTCCATTGCGACTCGAATTCCATCAGTCCGCTTTTCCGAGTGTCTGCCACGACTTGCAGATCGGGCGGATCGGCTGGTTGTGGTCCGGTCCCTCTTTCACGATGCAGCTCCGATTCACGAAACCGGAATGCAATTGATTGAATCGGGACGACTCGTCACCCGTCACGAGCAGCCAGTGCCGGTCAATGTCTTGCTGGAAGACCATTTTCAAGCCAGAAAACGCTCTCCGGTTTCCGTGTTGCTGAGCGATTCGGTCGCGGGATCTTCGAGGAGGAGAGTCGCCACGTTATCGGAACTGACAGTTCAGGGCTTTTCGATTCCTGATTATCAGTCCGCTCATGCCCGAGTGAAAGATGCTTATGGGGCAGGGGATTTTGCCAGAAAATTCTGGTCCGCTGCCCGACTGGTTGAACGGGGCGTCATGCACATTCAACTGAACACCTTTGATGTGCTCGAAGGCCAGCGAACGTGGGATGCTCATGGAGATCGCGATGTCGGTCCTGCGAACATCTTTGATTATCGCGATACTCTCGGCCCGCAGTTCGATCAGGCATTTGCCGCTTTGATTGACGATTTGCAATCTTCCGGATTGCTGCAACAGACATTGATTCTTTGTACGGGCGAGATGGGGCGAACTCCTCGCCTGAATGAGGACGGCGGACGCGATCACTGGACTCAGGCGTGGTCAGGGATTCTGGTCGGTGGAGGGCTGGAAGGAGGCCAGGTGATAGGGGAAACAGATGAGTATGGTGAAACAATCACCAGCGATCCATTGCCTGTCTCACAACTGCCGATGATGGCCTTGAATTTTCTTGGCGTTCCGACAGGAAGTGACGACGTCGCTCAGGTGACCACATAGAGCAGTGCCGCATGGGGGCAATAAGTCTCCTTATTATTCCACTTTGCTCACATTGATGACGGCAAATAAAAAGTCACCTCGGTCTCATCAGGCCGAGGTGACTTTTTTTCATTCCGCAGGCTTACTTACGATGGTTGATATTCCATGTTGTGTGACCATGGAGCACGGTAAGGACGATCGGTCATTGCCTGGGCTTCTGGATCGTTGACGAACTTCTCTGCTTTTGGATCCCATTTCACGCCGCGGCCCAGTCGGGCAACGATGTTACCAAGGTGACAGACGGTTGCGGACCGGTGTCCGATTTCGACGTCAGCAACAGGCTTTTCTCGGGTTTTGATGCAGTTCAGGAAGTCAGCATGATGATTCTTGCTGTGGTACAGCTGAATTGGCATCCCTGCAAAATCGGCCGTCAGCAGTTCAGGGATATCGCTGGTCAGTTTGCCGCGATTGACCGAAACCGTTCCTTTTTCGCCTATGAATTTCGCACCGTTTGGAATCTCTGGATCAAGCTGTCCAAGGATGACTTTCACGCCATTGTCATAGGTGTAAGTAATCCGGCAGGTTTCTGTGACTTCCGAGATGTTTGGCTGGTTGAAAGTTGCTTTTCCTTCCACTGCAACCGGCCCGGAATCGTCCATCCCCAATGCCCATTGAGCAATGTCGAGATGGTGGGCACCGAAGTTGGTGATCTGGCCGCCTGAGTAGTCCCACCAGAAGCGGAAGTTGTAGTGCACCCGCTTTTCGTTGTAGGGGCGATAAGGTGCTGGGCCAAGCCACATCTCGTAGTCGAGATTGGCGGGAGGAGTTGAATCTGGAGGAAGCGGGCCAGGGTAATTGGACTTGGGAATCCCGACCAGAACTTCCTTAATCTTTCCGATGGCTCCGTTGCGGACAAGCGTACATGCTTTCCAGAATTCTTCACCGGAGCGCTGTTGAGACCCTGTCTGAACCACCCGATTGTATTTTCGAGCGGCGTCTGTCATGCGTCGCCCTTCATTGATGGTCAATGAGAGCGGCTTTTCGCAGTAGACATCTTTGCCTGCCTGACACCCGTGAATGGTCATCAGGGCATGCCAGTGATCCGGCACTGTCAGGATGACGGCGTCGATATCTTTGCGGTCAAGGACTTTTCGGTAATCCCCGTACTCGGTCGGGTTTTGTTTCTTCTCGCTCGTGATGGCGAGGGCAGCCTTGCGAACGTCAGAATCGACGTCACAGATTGCGGCAACATTACAGCCTTGTCCGAGGAAGGCCTTCAGATTCGTCGTACCTTGATTCCGCACCCCGATCACGCCTAATGTTACCCGCTCATTGGCGCCAAAGCAGGAGCTTGGAACAAAATAGGGAACGGCGAAAGCAGAGGCTGACGCTTTGAGGAATTGACGTCGGGTTGGTTTGAACATTTCTATTCTCCCTGAAAATCGATTAACTCACTTTGATCCGTCGTCGACAGATTGCGTTTACAGCAGGGTTTATGCACTGCAAAAGCCTGTCATTTTACCGGAATAAGCTGATAAGTTGGGCGGGTGGTGATGTGGCTTGGCTCATCATTTTGAGTCAGCAGACCGTGAGGCCTTAGATCCCTTTGTCGGACTCAAATTGCCTGAATGTGAATCGAATCGATCGAATCTCACCTACATCAACGGTAATCGATGAACGACTCCAGAAATAGTCAAGCGGACGGGAATTCGATCAACAACGATCTGGGACGCGCTTTTCCGTGCCGGACGTGTGGGGCGAATCTCACGTTTCACATTGGTTGCCAGAAGTTGAAATGTTCGTACTGCGGCGACGAAGTCGAGATTGTGCTCGACGAAAATGCTGCCGTTGTTGAGCAGGACTTCTTCGCAATTCTGGAACGGCAAAAAGAACTCAGGATTGCCGGAGAGACTCCGCCAGAGGACCACAACGAAGTTCGCTGCGATTCGTGTGGGGCGAACGTCATCTTTGATGGGACATTGACAAGCACTCATTGCCCGTATTGTGGCGGAGGAATTCAACGGGAGAAAATCCATCGCGGCGGATTCCGTATTCCCGTTGATGGAGTCATCCCGTTTCAGGTGGCAGAGAAGGCCGCGAGAAGTGAACTCGATCGCTGGGTTCGCTCACGCTGGTTCGCGCCGAATGACTTCAAGAAGGCCGCGCGGGGAGATCATTTTCATGGCGTCTATCTCCCGTTCTGGACATACGACGCTCTGACCTTCGCCCAGTATTCCGGAGAACGCGGGGAGCATTATTACGTCACGACGGGATCGGGAAAGAACCAGACGACACAGAGACGGACTCGCTGGTGGCCTGCCTCAGGACACTTTCAGCACTTCTTTGATGACCTGCTGATTCTCGGAGCTACAGAGCTCCCAGTGAACCGGATTGATGAACTCGCTCCGTGGAAGTTGCAGAACCTGAAACCGTTTTCTCCGGCGTTTCTCGCAGGCCATTTCGCCAGAACTTACGACGTCGAAGTTGAGAATGGGTTTGAAAAGGCAAAGGCAAAGATCGAAGCGGAATTGAGAGCCATGGCGAAAAGGCGAATCGGGGGGGACGAGCAACGCTTGCATCGCTTCGTGTCACGTTACGACGCCGTCTCGTTCAAACATCTCCTCCTGCCTGTCTGGATCGTTGCGTATCAGTATCACGATAAGAGCTATCGTGTCTTTATCAATGCAGTGACAGGTCAAGCGACAGGCGACCGGCCTTATAGTTGGATCAAGATCACGCTCACGGTGCTGTTGGGGCTCGCGATATTGGCTGGGATTATCGCGCTTCAGAAATAGCCGAAGTTATCAATTGTTGTGGAAACAAAAACTGGGAGGCCTCCAGCAATCTGAAGGCCTCCCTTTGGATTTTCGGTTGTTTTTGCAATCAAACGGAATCGGCGAATCTACTTGGCAGAGAGATCGAAGTTGAATTCGTTCTTGCCAGGGGCTTTCACAAGTGCTGTCAGATTACTGGTGGTTCGAGATCGATATTTCTTAGGAAGCTTTGGATTTAACGGTGGGGGCGGCTTCACCTCTGACGCAGGGATTCCGGTTAGGTCGACGATCAGTGGATTAATAGCTACCTGATAACTTTCACCGATGTCTGCTTCACCAAACGTAACCTTATAAGTGCCCCCAGGACCAAGATTTGAGCTGGCAGATTCCCCTGTCTTGGGTGAGACAAAAAGGATACTGGCTTCTTCAAGAGGTTGGCCGTCAAAGGTGACAACACCATGGATTTCGACGGGCGGCCGACCACCGTTATTGCTGCAACCATTCGTAATAAGTAAGCCTGTGACAAGGCAGGCGAGCACTGGCGTTTTAGCAAGCCACTGCCAGGCAGGTTTGAGATCGACAAATTTTCGATTCACAGAGCGAACTCCGGATTGGGGACGGTGAGTGATTCTATAATGAGGGAAGGGAATCCCTCAGTGTGATGATTGGTGATGAGAGAATGCAATGAGAGAATGTTGCAGTTTACCATTCACCGATCGTTTCACCGTCATCCCGAACACAGAGTTTTTGTAATGTCAGAAGGTGAATGTTATCGCCTGCAAACCGCACAGATCCATCGGCAAGAAGAACGTGCACGCCGCCGGTGTGGAATGATGTGAGCGGCGTATTCGATTTCCATGGTTGATCTCCTTCCGCGGTGACTGACCGTGGGTTCGGAGAGTGAGCCACGGATGTGATCCCTGTTGAGTAGCGATGGACCAAGGTTGGTGTGGCTTCATTTCGCCATGATGCGACTGTCCCAGTTGTTGTGTTTCCGCCCCAGCCAGTGTGATAAACAGAAAGCTGGCGGTAGCTCACATTTGGATTCGCATTTCCTGACTGTTCTCCGATGATAATGGTATTTGAGGTCCCATCGGAGATGTCCTTCATGGATTTGGTTTCCCCGTTCAAAAGGAGCCCATTTGATGTTGGAAAATGTCCATGCTGTGCATCATAGGTAACATTTGCTCGGCCGATTGGATCTGGATAAGCCCCCATGATGCCGACGTAATTGTGATTTTGTGTGACTGAACCCACAGTTACGTCCGCGGTCGAAAACCCATAGAGTGTTGGGAGGGGACTTGAAGGGCACGAGTAGGCGCTGACAGTCTTCCCGAAGAGTTGTTGCATATGGGTTGAGAACTGGCTCAAACTGGTTGGACTGGCGACATAGGTGTTCAATTGATAGCCAGATGCTGCGGCGAGATTGTACAGGGAGGTCTGCTCAAGGTACGGAAGAAGCGCGAAACGCCAACCGGTGCAGGCATTCGCAATTCCCGGACGGGCACCAATTGGAAACGTAAGAAAGACGTCGTGATAGTTGTGGACCGCGAGCCCCAACTGCTTCAGGTTATTTTTGCATTGAGAACGTCTGGCTGCCTCTCGTGCTTGTTGAACTGCCGGAAGCAGAAGGGCAATCAGGATCGCAATGATCGCGATCACAACGAGAAGTTCGATCAACGTGAAAGCCGAATGACGGCTACTACGAACTTTACCGCTAAGCATGGCGAGTGCCTTTGGAAAATGGGAAAATCCGGTGTGAGAATCAGAGGCATTCTCAAATAATGCAGGAGGAGAGCTTTCCTGAATCATTCTGCACGTCTAAATGATGTCGACGTCGTAATCTGTTCTCTATCGTACCTTCGCACAAGCGGATTTCTATGCGACCGTGTGTTAGTTATGTGCAACGTTTCGTTAGATGAAAGCAATACTCATGTGAGTTTGTTTACCTTTCGGAACCTCAAACCGGGGATGTTTTCTGAGCTGCGGGTGGTTTGAACACGCAGCCTTGCCCTATTCAATGAACAGTCTGAGGGAGCCGGAGTGACACTTGCCGAGTTGATGAATCTGATTCCTGATCTAGAGGCGGAAGTTCAGAAGTTGCTGCAGCAGATTCCCGCTGGCATGGTGTCGACGTATGGGGATCTCGCCGTTGCACTGGGCGATGACAAAACCCGTTCTGCCCGATGGCTTGGGGAATATCTGACGCATCATTCTCATACGTCGGATTGCATGTGCCATCGCGTTGTCCGGAAGAATGGGGACATTGGCCTGTATGTCACGGGTGACCCTCAGGTGAAGGCAGAGCGTTTGAGTCGCGAAGGCGTTGTCGTGGATGAAACAGGTCGGGTACGTCTGACGAACCGATTCACACAGTTTCATTCGATGAGTCCATTAAAAGGTCTGCGAGACTTTCAGCAGCAACTGGCAAGGCAGGTGAAGAATTTGCCTGTCCGTAGAGTTCCGAAAACCTTTGGCGGAATCGATGTCGCTTATTCGCGGGATGGTCGCGCATGTGCTGCTTATGTGCAGATTGATGCACGGTCATTAGAACCGATCTACGAACAAACTCTGGTCAGACCTGTTTCATTTCCCTATATCCCCGGCTACCTGACATTCCGCGAACTGCCAGTGATGTTTGAGCTTTGTCAGGAGGTGCAGAGAGCAGGGAAGTTGGCAGATGTTCTGTTCTGTGACGGAAATGGTCGGCTGCATCCCTGGCGAGCAGGCATCGCCACTTGCTTAGGTGTTCTGCTGGATCATCCCTGCATCGGGGTGGGGAAGTCGTTGCTCTGCGGGAAAGTGATTGCAGATTCTTTGGTCTCAGGCGAATTCGATGGTGTCAATCGTCTGGTGATGGATGGCGAGCACGTTATCGGAGCAGAAGTTTCGTCCACTCGAAAGGCGAAACCCGTTTATGTCTCTGTCGGACAGCGGATCACACTTTCTCAGGCGATTGAGTTCACTCTCAAATCCATCAGTAAACATCGATTGCCAGAGACCGTGTTCCTGGCCGACCGACTCACGAAAAGGTTGAAGCATCGATGAGAGTTCAGTCGATGAAATAAACAGGCGGACCAGTTGTGACAATCTTCCGATTCGAAGCCAGCAGATCGGAATGTAGCGAGGTCCGCTGAGATACTTCCCCTATTTGAAGATTTGCACGGCCTTTGTTCCGTCTGCTTCAAAATACGGAACTAGGTTTGTCTGGACTGTACTTGTATTCGGGGTCAGCCAGCATGCGCCAGCTCATTTATAAAAGCGACACCACTGTCACAGTCAGTAATGCAGAGTTTTCTCGCTTACTGATGAAGGCCAGGGCTCACAACGACATCCACGAGATCACCGGAATTCTGCTCTATCACGCGAATTCCTTTCTGCAGGTTCTCGAAGGCCCGGAAGACGCTGTAGACGAGTTGTTCGATCGGATTGCATCGGATCCCAGACATAAGGCGATTCAGGTCTTACGTCGAGCCGAGATTGAAGAAAGAGATTTCGCAGACTGGAGCATGGCCTTTGTCTGTGCTGATACCCAGTCGAGCGAACTTCCTCCTGGGCTCGATGTCTTCTTCAACTCAAAGGGCGGGTTTACGAAGAATGTCGGGGATCAGGTTGTTCCGCTTTTAAAGCAGTACCGCTACACACCTTGGCGTCGTCGCGTTGACTTGGGATACACCCCACTGATTGTCCGCCCGGCTCCTCATTTCTGGAATCATCGCGATTTCGGGTATCTTGCTGCGGCACAGTAGGTCAGTTTCACCGTCGGAATCGAGGGTTGAGCGAGCTAGAGCATCTTGCGAAATAATTTCCACGCTTCCGCCACGCGGGGAGTTGCGTTT
>JBEBTF010000023.1:0-32224 GCA_040393865.1 Planctomicrobium piriforme
GCTCGGGAAGGAACCGCTCCCGGTTTCAGTTGCTTGGAAAGCTCAATTGCAACGTCAGCAAATTGAGTCCCGGCAGTAATGTCCAGATTGGAGTAGCTGGTCAGACGTGTTTCGTATCCGCCGCCGCGAGGCCCAAAGGCTTCCAGAGTTGGAACATATCCGACGCATCCATTCGACAAGGAAACAGGGAAGGTGAATGGAAACGGACTTTCCTTTTTAATGCGCAACCCGTATTCGACAAAATATTCGGCAGGGTCTGAGCAGATGACAACTGGTCCCACCTGAATGTCTTGCACTTCCACCTCGACTTCTGGTTTTGCTTCACAGAGATAGTTCAGCATCAGAGTTTCTTTGGCGAATGTGAGTTCTGTGCGGTCAGCCTGCTTGCCGAGATCGACAATGCGCTGAGCGTTTGCAACGGTCTCTGCGCTTGGTTTGCGGCGTGGAATATTCCATGTCTTGGAAAGTGCAGCGACTGGGAACAGGTCGCCTGGTTCTTCCCGGAGCAGAACTTTGACGGCTTCTGCACCGATGCAACCGCCGACCATGCGTGACCATTGTTCGCTTTTCGGGTTTTCGGTTTTGCGGAGGTTGTCCACCTGAGTGATGTCGCCAGAGGCTCCATTCAAGTAAACAACAACGACCTGTTCTCCGAAGACTCCCCGAATAACCTGTTCAACGTATTGAATATAGTTCGCGGAGATTCCACCTGGATTTGTTGTCGCATGGCAAGCGTAATTCACAACGCAGCCAACGAGATTCTGATCTGCATCCCAGACTCCAATCACGCCGACTTCAGGATCGATCGGGCCGGCAGGTTCAATAATGTCTGGGTTGCCTGCGCCTGGGTGGGTGTAAGTCAGGCCATTTTTCATGAAGAAACGGCGATTGAAGGCGATCTTGTCTTCGTGACCGCGGCCGACTGTGGCTTTGGCTGCCTTGCGAGAGGCATCAGCAGCTGTCACGGCATCGACGATCTGGTCTTCGACTTTCTTCAGATAGACAGGGTCGGCACAGGATGATTCCTCGTATGCCAGCTTCTGAATTGCTTCGGGAGCGCCATCATATTCCCCGGGGAGAATCATGCCGGTTGGCCCTGATGAGTGGGAGTGAGTGGCATGAATCAGAATCGCACCAGCTGGAATTCCACAGGCTTTTTCAATGCGTTCGCGGGCAGCAAGCACAGTTTTTCGGCGAACCATGAGGGCATCGACACAAACCAGTGCGACACGATTTGTTCCGTCGCCGAAGACAGCTGCGCGAACTTTACAAGGGTCGTGCAGGGTTCTGTGAAATGCTTTTCCGTATCCGCCTGGCTGTTCCATTCCAATGTCAGGTGTGATGTCGCGATCTGCGAATCCTGCCTGCAACTTTGGAGCAGGGGCATCTGCCGCCTGAGCCACGCTTCCCCCAAACATCCCTGTCATGAATACGACAGCCCAAAGCAATCTTTTCATCAGAAGTTCCCTCAACAGTGACAGACAAAGACTCCGTCTCCAAAGAGAGACGAGTCTGAGGAGTGCATATCAATTTACAAAAAATTGATGCGTTGTAACACCTGACAGCCGAATTTCTTGTGAAGGGCCAGATTCATTGATGCACTGCCGTTTCAACACTTGTTGATTTGTGCATGGTGAGAAAACGTTTCTCAAGAGGAAATATCACGTTTCACTATCCAGACTGTGACGTTTCAAGAACAACGTTGTTTGAGTTTGGGGATGAATGCTGGAGGGTGGGTGATTGCTGCTGTGGATTCGCTCTATTTGCCTATCTCAACAAACACTGCAAATCGTGAGTTTCGGAATTCACGACACAAATCCTGTTCAATTTGGATGATTTCGCGAAGCTGCCAGACAAATTCTCATCCCGTTTTCTTTGTCTCCATATGATTTGCTATTGTGGGGAACCCGGAAGCTGCACCTCCGGAATACTCGTGACGGAATCCCCGCACGTTTTCAATCTGGTCATGAACGGTCGAATCAGAGATGTCAGCACTTTCTCAGCCGCTTAATGGAACCGCCTGTTACACGCCGGAATGGTATGAATCCATGAAGGCCACGTTAGGGGAAGGGCCATGTCGGCAGCTTGGGATCTATGCTGTTCCTCCGTCGTTTGTCCTGTCGGTTGTGATTCCGGTTTACAACGAAATTCACACGTTGACTCACTTGCTGGATAAGGTGAAGGCGGTCCCGCTTCGCAAGGAGATTGTCCTCGTCGATGATATGAGCCGCGACGGGACGCGTGAGCTGCTGAAACAGATTTCAGAGACGCAGCAGAACGACCCAATGAATCGGATCGTGGTCACGTATCACGATGTCAATAAAGGGAAAGGAGCTGCGGTAAAAACCGGGTTCGGGTTGGCAACCGGCGATGTGGTCATCATTCAGGATGCTGACCTGGAATACGATCCATCTGAGATTCCTCGCCTGCTGCAACCAATTATCGAAGGTCGTGCTGATGTCGTCTTCGGCAGTCGATTCCTCGGGGATCAGCCGCATCGGGTGCTCTACTTCTGGCACTACGTCGGAAACAAATTCCTGACGATGCTGTCGAACTGCTTTACGAATCTGAACCTGACAGACATGGAAACCTGTTACAAGCTGTTCTCTCGCGAAATCATTCAAAAGATCCAGCCAAAACTCATGCAAAACCGGTTCGGGATTGAGCCGGAAATCACTGCTCGCGTCGCTCGATTGCGATGTCGCATTTTTGAAATGTCGATCAGCTACGATGGTCGAACTTACGACCAAGGTAAGAAAATCGGAGTCAAAGACGGGTTTCAGGCGTTGTGGTGTATCGTCCGTTACGGATTGGCCGACTAGACCGTATCGGTCTATCATGTGGCCGCGCAGCAGCGTTCTCAATAAGAGAAACATTGAATCCCGCGTGCCAGATTCGCCTCATAATTTCTGGAGGTGCTCTGACCCTGTCTGGTTGTGTCGTTTTGTCGTCTAACATGTTCCGCCGGTGGGCTAATTCCGCAGGTTTCAGGTGAGCGCCTGCGTTTCCGGATTCAGTGTGGAATGGGGAGGGCAGGGAGATGACTGTCACGCTTGATGAGGTCTTGGATGCGGAAAAGCGAATTCGCCCTTCGTTGCCCGTGACGCCCTGTCTCGAATCGCAGGGACTTTCGGAATTGGCTGGCTGCCAGATTTTCTGCAAGTTAGAGAATCTGCACCGCACCGGAAGTTTCAAAGAGCGGGGGGCCTGTAACGCGCTGGAACTCCTCTCGCCGGAACAGCGTGCGAAAGGCGTCGTTGCAGCAAGCGCGGGCAATCATGCTCTTGCGCTGGCGGTTCACGGTCGCCGACTTTCTGTTCCAGTCCATGTTGTGATGCCTCGATTTGCTCCGCTGATCAAGCAACAGCGTTGTCGCAATCTCGGGGCCAATGTCAAACTGTTTGGCGATTCGTTTCAGGAAGCCAGACAAGAAGCAATTCGAATTCAGAATGAACTCGGGCTGACCTACATTCATGGGTACGATGATCCGGCGATCATTGCAGGGCAGGGAACGATTGCACTGGAAATCCTGCAGCAAGTTCCCGATGTGGATGCAATCGTTGTCCCGATCGGAGGGGCGGGGTTGCTGGCCGGGATTGTGGTTGCGGCAAAGTCACTCCGGCCTGAGGTTGAGATTGTCGGAATTGAAGCGAAGAACGCAGCCTGCTTTTCCGCTGCTCTTTCCGCAGGAAAGCCAGTTGATACTCCGATGCGGCCAACATTGGCAGACGGGCTCGCGGTTGGCAAAGTCGGTGATCTGGCCTTTTCACTTACTCGAAGTCATGTCGATCGCCTTGTGCAAGTCGAAGAATCGGCGATTGCGCTGTCTGTTACACGTCTTATGGAGATTGAGAAAACCGTATCGGAAGGGGCAGCGGCCGCGACTCTGGCTCCGTTTCTGTTGCATCAGATTCCGGAGCTCTATGGCAAAAAAGTGGTGCTGTGTCTCGGTGGCGGCAATATTGATCTATCTATCATTAGTCGTTTAATTGAGACGGCTCTGGTTCACGATGGGCGGCTTGTGCGGTTTACAGCAACAATCAGCGATCGACCTGGCGGACTGGCTCATCTCGCGAAGGTCATTGCCAGTACGGGGGCCGGGATTCAGGAGGTTGCCCACGAACGAACGTTCGCAAAACTGGAAATCGCCACGGTCAACGTTGTTTGTACTGTCGAAACCCGGGATCGACTCCATATTGATGAGTTGTTATCCGCACTGACGGCTCATGGAATTCCGTATCGAATCTGAGTGCTGCCTCCAGAAGCAGCGAATCAAAGGGATTGTTTCTGCGGATTGAATCGAATTGAATCTTTCATCGGGATTCCTCTTTTCGTCTCGGTAGCAGTCAATCCGTGGGAATACTAGAATCCTGACACGATTTGGTATGCGCCTTCATCGGTGCCATTACTTATTTTACCGGCTCTGATCCCGGTCTCTTTCGATCGCGCGTTGAATCAGAGTCATCAATACATTTTGGGCGTTGAGGAATTTGAATGCCGCGTTCGTTTATTTTTACCAGTGAATCGGTGAGCAGCGGGCATCCCGATAAGGTCTCTGACCAGGTTTCTGACGGCGTCCTCGATGCCCTGCTGGCACAAGATCCGAATTCCCGTTGTGCTTGCGAAACTCTCTGTACAACCGACTATGTTGTTGTTGCAGGTGAACTCCGAACATCGGCTGAAGTCGACTTCGAAAAAGTGGTCCGTGATTCGATCCGTGACATCGGTTACACAAGCGACGACATCGGCTTCAATGCTGACACTTGTGAAGTCGTGAACCGTCTCCATTCCCAGAGTGCGGACATCGCCATGGGGGTCGACGCGGATGGAGCAGGCGATCAGGGTTTGATGTTCGGCTATGCCTGCAATCAGACCGAAGAGCTGATGCCACTGCCGATTGCCCTTTCTCACCGCATTTTGAATCTGCTGACCAAACTGCGACACGAGAAAGACGTCAACTGGCTGCGTCCGGACGCAAAAAGCCAGGTCTCGATTAAATACGAAAACGGCAAGCCTGTTGGTATTACCGCGATTGTTCTTTCAACTCAGCACTCTGCCGACGTGAATCAGAAGCAGATTGAAGAGTACATTCGCAGCAAAGTGATTCCTGCAACCATTCCAGCAGAGTTGCTGACCAGCGAAACCAAGTATCACGTGAACCCGACCGGTCAGTTCATCATCGGCGGTCCGCACGGGGACACTGGTCTCACCGGTCGTAAGATCATCGTCGATACCTACGGCGGTTGGGGACGGCACGGGGGCGGTGCATTCAGCGGTAAAGACTCGACAAAGGTCGACCGTTCAGCTGCATACATGGCTCGCTACGTTGCGAAGAACATCGTTGCATCCGGCCTCGCCGACGAGTGCGAAGTTCAGCTCGCTTATGCCATCGGTGTTGCGGACCCAGTCAGTATCTACGTCGATTCCAATGGCACCGCAAAGGTTTGCGAATCCAAGATCGAAGCTGCCGTTCGTGAACTGTTCCCGCTGACTCCACAGGGAATCATCAAGCACCTGCAGTTGCGTCGTCCGATCTTCCGCAAGACAGCAAGCGGCGGTCACTTCGGTCGTAACGATCCAGACTTCACCTGGGAACTAACCGACAAAGCTGAAGCACTGCGAAACGCAGTGAAGTAGCATTGATTCGGCTGAAACTGAGATGAAAAAGCCGCCTGAGTCACTCACTCAGGCGGCTTTTGTTTTTGCTGGCGAATTATAATCCACACAGACATGCGTTGTTCAGAGAATGGACGAGCGATGAGGCTCAGGTCCGCAAACGCGATTTGCGATACGTAATCGGGGTTGATCCGATCATTTTCTGAAAGACAGTGCAGAAGTATTGAGCAGTGCTGAACCCGCTCCGTGAAGCAATCTGGTCGAGTGTTAGTTCAGTGGATCGCAACAGGTGAGTTGCCTGTTCCAATCGAACACGCATCATCTCTTCGTGAGGCGACCGGCCTAAGCATTCTCGCATCTTGCGTTCGAGCCGGCTGCGGGAGATGGGCACTGCTTTAAGCACATCATTCACGGAATGTCCCAGGCAGGCAGAGCGGCGAATCAATTGAATTGCCATCGCAAGTTGGGAATCTTCGATTGCCAGAACATCCGATGACCGGCGCGTGACGATTGGCAGTGGGGGAATCAGTATCGAGTCGGCAGTCGTTGGTTTCCCTTCCATTAATTGGTCCAGTAACCAAGCTGCCGTATAGCCGATCTTCTTCGCGTCGTGCGGGATGCTGGATAATGGAGGTGACGATAACGAACACAGCGTTTCATCGTTGTCCGCTCCTACGATTGCCACTTCTTCCGGAACAAGAATTTCCGCTTGCCGACAGGCATTGAGCAACCAATATCCCATCTGGTCGTTACAGGCCATGAGACCAATCGGCTTCGGTAGCTTTTTCAACCAGTCCACCAACTGAGCTTGATGCTGGGTCCATACGCGCGAGTCGTCAATCTGGTCGGGGGCATTAATAGAATCGACGCGGAAGTTTTCGTCCTGAATTGCATTGATAAAGCTATCGCTTCGGACGATGAAATAGTCCTCAATGTCGTACCGGTAAACTCCGAAGTGGCGAAACCCGCGGTCGAGAAAATGTCGTGCGACTTGCCTTCCCAATGAAACGTTATCGATCCCGACGAAGTGCCGTTTGGGCAGATAGCGATTTGTCCGCAATTCCACCGCGGGAACATTCAGCCGAGCAATTGCCTTTGCCTGTTCTCGTGATCCGGTTCTGGTGAGGATGCCGTCTCCCCGCCAACGCTTCAGCCAACCGGGGGGGCGAGAATCCAGTCCCCGAAGTTCGAATGAAATTGCCCAGCTTCCGTGCTCATCAACATATCGCTGCACTCCTTGTAATAAACCTCTTCCATAGCTTCCAGACGTCTCAATCAGCAGTGCGACGTTTCGCATTCAGAAGAACTTCAGTCAATGGCCCTTTGGATCTCGCAGGCTGCTCTGCCTGAGAGACGTTCTCCGTAACCGGGGGAACTTTGGTCAGATTCATTGGATCAAATGTTGATCGAGCCGTTTTACTGCATCGCAGATGGCCCGGTATTCCCAGCTATGCTGACGCAAAATTGAAATCCATTTACGGATTGTTGCAATGACATTCTATCAGAAAACGTCAATATCAACATGTGTGCAACTGTGTCTCGTGATTGATTCCCAAAATCGCATTCATTCGTTTTTCCATCATTTTTACGGCTGCTCTCCTCGACGTCGGGCCACGAGTTCACCGATTCAACAGAGATGTCAGGCAGTCAAGGTTCATAATCTCAATCGAAACATTGGAGGTTTGACACGATGCCATCTATTCACAGGAACCTGTTCGGGCCAGAGAAATATCGTCGTCGTTCACACGGATTCACCCTCATCGAGTTGCTCGTCGTCATCGCAATTATTGCGATTCTGATTGCACTGTTGCTGCCGGCGGTTCAACAGGCCAGAGAATCTGCTCGGCGCACCCAGTGCAAAAATCACGTCAAGCAGATTGGCTTGGCCATGCACAACTATCACGACGTTTTTGGCCGCTTTCCTCCTGGCAGTGTCTATGGAGGTGATATCGGTGGTGATCAGAAGAATGTGATTAATGCCTTCGTCTTCATTCTTCCCTACATTGAGCAGACTGCCGTCTACAATCAGTGGAACTTTAATTACAGCCAGGCACACGCCAATAACAATACAGCTGATGGAACAATCATCACGTCTTATTTCTGCCCCTCACGTACCAGAACGATGATGAAGAATGCGAGCAGCGAAGCACTCGGTGACTACGCGCTCAGCACTGGAACAGGTCCGGCGAATACGAATGTTCAGAGTACTCATACCGGGGCCTTCAATCAAAACACCAACTTCGGCTTTCGAGACTTTAAAGATGGAAGCTCGAATGTCTTTATGGTCGGAGAAAAGCGGGTTTCTCAACAGGATGGCCCACAGTATCGCTGGGGATTTCATGCCGCGAGAAACACAACGTCTCACATGAATATCAACGTGACGACGTTTGGAGACCCTGATGCGAACTTTGGGAGCGATCACACCGGAGGGGCGCATTTTCTTTTTGGAGATGGAGCAGTTCGTTTCCTGAGTGAGAATATGGACAAAGCAACCTACCGGAATCTGAGTGATCGTGCTGACGGAAATGTTGCATCCGTTGAATAATGTTCAGCGAGGATGTTTTATTGGGACAGGGCTTCGGTGTTTTGAGAATGAGTTATTCTCACTCATTGCTTTTGATTAGTTCGGGAGATTACGGAATGATGTCCCATTTGAATCACCGCGTGTTTCTCACACTGGTGATGTTCGTGACGCTGTCTATTTCGAGTTGCAATCAACAGCCTGCGGCTCCATCACGAGATGCGAAAGTGAATGGGACTGTCACGCTGAATGGCAAGCCTGTTGGACCGTTTACGGTCAATCTGATGTCCTTCATGCATGGCAATATCGCCAGTGCACAGGTTTCGAAGGAAGGAGCTTTTCAGGTGGATGGTGAAGTTCCCGCTGGCGAGTACAGTTTTTATCTTACCGGTCCAGAACAAGGTCGGGCACCCTCAGGAATCGCACAGAAGTACTTCAGCGATACTTCAACTGATCAGCGATTTCATCTGCAGGCCGGAGAAAATGTTATCACGATGAATTTGAAATGAGATGACGCTCAAATGTACTGAACAAGAGTTGAAACAGGAGGCATCTCTGATTTTGAGGTGTCTCCTGTTTTTTGCTGGAGTGGCATTTGGTTCATGTTGCTTCCAAGCGAATGGACATGGGGGACGTATGGGCTTTTGTTGGTTCAGTCCCGTTGTCTACTGATTGTCATTCCCTCGTATGTCTGGTAGGGTTCAATTCGGTGGGGAAGGTCTTTTTCCCGCTGAATCAGCATGAAATTTCATCGGATACAGGCGTTCAATGTAACGATCACGTGTGTGGGTTTCTGGACATGATGATTTGAACGTCATTTGTGTGAATGCTGACAAATCCATTTTGTTGCCCTCGACATTAAGGCTGTCACGTGAAAATGAACTCTCGGCTTTGGGGACGTCTGATCGTTCTCACTGCAATTCTCTCTGTCTTTTCATCGCCTTTGTTCGCGCAGAAAGAAGCTGCCAAGCAACCTGCAGTGACGATCAGTGTCGCCACTGATCACCCGGATGCTCTGTATCAACTCGGCGAATCAGCCACATTTAATGTGGAGGTCAAGAAGGATGGAAAGCCGCTTGCGGATGGAGAGGTGACTTGCGTTCTTTCAAAGGATGGCTGGAAACCTCAGGCTCCCCAGAAAATTGCGGTGAAGGATGGGAAAGCAACGATTACTGGCAAACTCGATGAAGCCGGGTTTCTTCAGGCCCGATTTACGATCGACAATGTCACCGCACTTTCGGGTGTCGGGTTTTCTCCGTTGAAGATTCAGCCAAGTATGCCGGCACCAGATGACTTCGATCAATTCTGGAAAGAGCAGAAGGCTGCGCTGGCTGCTGTCCCGTTGAAGTCCACGCTGACTCCGGTGAAAGCTCCTGTCGACAAGGTCGATGCATTCGACGTGCAGATTGACTGCATCGGGAAGCCTGTTTCCGGTTACTTCGGCAAACCACAGGGGGCGAAGCCCAAATCACTTCCAGCCATTCTGTTTGTGCATGGCGCAGGCGTGCGCAGCTCAAGCCTCGGGAACACTCGTTGGGCAACAGAGGCTGACGGGATGCTGGCGATGGATATCAATGCTCACGGAATTCCAAACGGGAAACCAGCAGACTATTACAAGGACCTCAGTGAAGGAGAGTTGAAGGACTATCGTGCGATGGGGCGAACCGATCGTAATGAGTGTTACTTCAAAGGAATGTTTCTTCGCCTGATGCGTGCGATTGATTTCCTGGCAGCGCAACCGGAATGGGATGGAAAGACTCTGATCGTCTACGGTTCCAGCCAAGGGGGATTGCAGGCGCTGGCTGCAACCGGACTCGATCCTCGTGTCACGTTGATTTGTGCCGGGGTTCCAGCAGGATGTGATCACACTGGCAGCAAGGTTGATCGTATCAGCGGATGGCCAAAGTTCAGCCCGATTGGTGCGGACGGAAAACCTGATCCGAAGTCGCTTGAAACATCACGATATTTTGACTGCGTGAACTTTGCTCAGCGTGCAGGCTGCAAAGAAGCTGCTGTAACCGTTGGATTCATTGATGCGGTGTGCCCACCCACAAGTGTCTATGCGGCGTACAACGCATTGGGAATGAAGAAATCGATTTTCAACGACATCAACGCTGGTCACACCAACACTCCGGCAGCAGTAAAGTTCATGCGGGAAGCTGTATTGAAGCACGTTCAGGAAATGAAATAGTCCCTTTTCAGCCAGTGATGTTCGGAAAGAACATCGAATTCGAAAGCGATCTGTTTCCTTCGTTGCTTCGAGCTGCATGGCCCGCTGATGCCGTCTCGGTTATTCACCCGGGAGGGTGGCGGGGGAATCCCGTAGAGGCTGCCCGGCTGAGGCTGACGGGGGAGTTCATGCTGCTCTCGTTGGCAAACTAAATCTCACTGGTCACGTTTCGATTGCATTGAGATGATCGACGTAAGGCACACGCAAACAGGAGTTTGGGTGTGCCTTGTTTGTTTATGAGAGCAGAACGTTCCATGATTTCAGGGAAGTTCCGCATCCGATCCATTCGCAAATGACGACGGGTTGTAATGAATGTGTAGTAGATGCGGATTTTTACGGACGCGCAGAGATTTCCGATTCTGGATAATGAAAATCTTGTTGCATCTCGAAGCTGCTCGAAAGGTGTCCAGTTTCTTGAACTAGTCTTGTCATGACACTGCGTACTGAGAGAGTGCAGACTGAATGGATTTGCTGCAACAAAATTGCATCTTCCCTTATCAAGGACACTGGGAACGGAACGCGTCTGAGTTCATCTGAATTGACATGACAGAACGATGGTCTCGGCTTCTGATAACAGTGACACGGTCAGAGGTATGGTGAATGACAATCTCAAAGACTCTGGTGAGCTATTTGTAGATTTCAAAGCACTCGCTGAGCGTTGTCTCGGAAATCAGGCTTTGATGTCACGGGTAATCGCGAGATTCCAGTCCAGTCTTGAACAGACAAAGACTGAATTTCAAACAGCGCTTGCCGGGGTTCGATGGGATTCATTGCGTCAGTTGTCCCATCGTCTGAAAGGCGAGGCGGCAAACGTTGAAGCGATACAGATTCGAAATGCTGCGAAGCAGGTCGAAGAATCGATTGATACTAAAGATGAGGAGTTGGCACAGCAGGCAGTGAACCGATTGATTGTGGCTCTGCAGATGTTTCAGGCACAAGTTCAGGTTTCCCCAACGAACTCATAACAAACCTGAATCGGTGAATGACGTCGCGATGAAAAGGATTCCGGGAACAAGTTTTGCCTTGTTTCTTCCAGGAGTGGTCTCCTCCTGGTCTGTTTCCTCGACATCGGACTGTCAAATGTTTGATCTCCGTATGATGCCTCTGCGTCTCACGAGTTATCGGATTGCAGTTTCCCGTAGTTAATCCAGTGCAGTAGCATTTTTAAGTGACACGCTCGCTCCGGCTGTGGATGTCGTTCTGATATGAACATTCTGATTGCTGATGATGATCCCGGAACAATCGACACATTAACAAACGCGCTGAATGCGTTTGGATATGAAGTCACTGTTGCGCTTGATGGCAGTGAAGCGTTGTTGTTGCTCAAAACCGGGCGTTTTCGCATGTTTATCTCCGACTGGGAGATGCCTGGAATGACCGGGATCGATCTCTGTCGTGAAGTGCGTGGCCGGTCATGTGGAAACTACATCTATATTATCCTTCTGACCTCACACTCTGGTTTGGCGAGCGTTGTCGAAGGGCTCGATGCTGGCGCTGATGACTTTATTGCGAAGCCATTTAATCCAAGCGAGCTGCTTGTTCGAATCCGGGCAGGGGAACGAATTCTCAGCCTTGAAAGCCGTGAACTGACGATTTTTGCTCTGGCAAAGCTGGCAGAGTCCAGAGATCAGGAGACAGGCGATCACCTTGAGCGGATGCGGGAATACGTGCGGATTCTTGCGGAAGACCTGTCTCGGTATGAGCCGTTTCAGGGACATATCGACGGCGAATACATCAATATGTTGTATTTAACGAGCCCGTTGCATGACATTGGGAAAGTCGCCATTCCCGATCGAATTCTGCTTAAACCAGGGCCACTGGATGCGGACGAGTTCGAAGTGATGAAAACACACACAACGCTCGGAGCCAAAACTCTTGAGGACGTTGCGTTGTCTCATCCGAATGCCGGATACTTACAGATGGCGATGGATATCGCACTCACACACCATGAACGATATGACGGAACTGGCTATCCAAATGGTTTGAAGGGAGATGACATTCCTCTCTGTGGACGCATCACTGCCGTTGCGGATGTCTATGACGCCTTGACCTCTTCGCGTGTCTATAAAGATGCATTCAGTCATGAGACTGCGCGGGAAATCATTGTGAGCAGAAGCGGTCAGCAGTTTGACCCGTTAATCGTCGATGCATTCCTTCGATGTGAAGACCAGTTTCTGGATGTACGGCGTCTGTTGAGTGCGTCGCAAGACCTGTCACCGCAGATGCTGTATGCCAACTGATTTGCCTGACATCGTGTTTATGTCTATCGCTCAACTCTCTTTTTAAGTTCCGAATGCCTGCGTGTGGAGCAGACGTTGGGCACTGAATCGATCTGTCACGTGAGAAAAGTGATGGACCAGACGGAGCGAAGATGATCTAATCGGGCAGGCTTTCTTTGCGTCCGATTCGGCAATCCGTTTGATGTGAGGCCGACAGTGAGTTTTCTGGCTCCACTCTATCTTTTAGCGGCTCTGGCGATTGGTCTTCCAATTGCTTTTCATCTGATTCGTCGAACTCCCAAAGGGCGACACGTTTTCAGTAGCGTGATGTTCCTCACCCCTGATCCCCCACGAGTGACGAAACGGAGTCGGCTTGAGGACTTGTTTCTGTTACTGCTGCGCTCCGTCGCAATACTCCTACTGGCATTCGCATTTGCCAGGCCCTTTCTCAGGAGTCATGACACCCTTGCATCTTCCGAGAAAAGTGGTCGACAGGTTGTTCTGTTGATTGACCGTTCTGCCAGTTTACAACGCGAGAACTGCTGGGCTGACGTTCAAACAGAAGCTCAGAAGGTGATCCGTCGTCTTCATCATAATGACAGATTTTCTCTGATTGCGTTCGATGCGACATCTCAGGTGGTAATCCCGTTTACCGAATGGGACGCGCTGCCGCTCGAAGCGAGAGTGGACTCGGCGCTGGCGAAATTGAAGACGATTCAGCCTGGCTGGTCTGCAACTGATCTTGGTTCCGCGTTGGTCTCGGCTTCGCAGCTTTTGAATGAAGGCAGTGATCAAGGGAACTCTAACAGAGAACTGATTCTGATTTCTGACATGCAGACCGGAGGAAACTGGGAAGCTCTGAACAGCTATCATTGGCCAGCGAATGTAACGGTTCAGGTCGTTGAAATTCGTCCCGTTGATTCTACCAATGTTTCAATGCAATTCGCGGCCTCGACGGGAACAGATGATCCAGAGATCGTTCGAGTGTTGCTGGCAAATGCGAAGGATTCCGGTGGGAGCACGTTTCATCTGAGTTGGCGCGACTCAATGACACAACTGCCGGTCTTAAATCAAGAGAAATCCCAGAATACTGCGACTAACCAAAGTGCGAAGAACGAGCCTTCGATTGCTCAGACGTTCAGTTTGCCAGCGGGACAAAGTCGAGTGATTTCTCTGAAGAAGCCTCAAACGGATGGTACTGGACCAACACTTGTTTTGTCCGGAGATGCAGCGACATTTGATAATACGCTTTATCTTTCCGGTTCGGAGAAAAAGCATTGGAGAATCGGCTATCTTGGCGATAACAGGACTGCATCAGATGCCGAGTTGCGTTTCTATCTGGAAGCCGCGTTTCCTGATGATGCGACACGAGCCATTGAGTTTGTCGACTGGAAGAAAGACACTTCCTTGCTCACGAAATCTGATGAACCAGTGACATTCCTGATCGTCACTGGTTCGGTTGAAGCGTCTCAAGCGGAATCTATACGCAACTGGATTACAGCGGGACACGCAGCATTATTTGTCGCGAGAGAGCCAGCACAGGCTTCTGCTGTGTATTCAATTCTCGGAGTGCCTCCCGCAGAGATCACTCAGGTTCAACCTGCAACTTATGCGTTGCTACAGAATATTCGTTTTGAGCATCCTGTCTTCAGACCGTTTGATGATCCGAGGTTTTCAGATTTTAGTCGATTGAAGATTTGGAAGTATCAGAAGTTTTCTGATCGCTCTCTACCAGAGAGACAGGTGCTGGCAACTTATGACGATGGAAGCCCTGCGTTTGCTGAGATTCCAATAAGCCAAGGGAAGCTTTTTCTGTTAACAACGGGTTGGAACCGAGACGAAAGTGATTTCGCGGTCTCGACGAAATTTGTGCCGCTGATGAACGCTCTGCTGGAAAGCGTTGCTCCTGTTGAATCAACCCGCATGCAGAAATTTGTAGGGGAAAGTGTTGTCCTGAAAGATCTCAATATCTCCGGGGCAACAGTGTATGTGAAGCACGGGGATGAAGTCTCTGTGCTGGAAAACCAGACGAACTTCACTTTTGATCGCCCGGGGTATTACCTCTTCGCCAACTCGCAAGCAAACCTGAATCCACAATCTGCAACAGTCGTTGCTGTGAATATTCCTTCCTCAGAATCACGGACAACTGCGGTCTCTTTTGATTCTCTAAAAGCAAGCGGGATCAATCTGCTGCAACCTTCTCGCGAAACAGTCATAGAAGGTCCCCCCTCGCCGGAAACTCAACGACAAGCCAGAAACTTTGAACTGGAGCAGCAGCAACAATGGTGGCGCTGGGCAATCGTTGCTGTGCTGGCAGTCTTATTTGTTGAATCTCTCGTTGCCGCATTGAGAAGACACCCGGCGGCACCGGTTGCAGTTTAGGTTTGTTTGGAGTCTCTCTTGTTTTGCGCGTCCTGAAGAAGAGAGCGGCTTGGCAGGAGTTTCGTCTTCTCAACGGAATCGAGAAGACGAGACTCGGCCTGCCAGAAACGCTAACCGCTGTCCGATTGGGCGCATTGGAATGAATCAGGCTCTCGATCCATTTGCTGCAGCGAAAGATTGATCAGGAACCGGAATACCTGGCAGTTCAAAGATGGGCCGAATCTCGACGGTTCCCCATTTTGCAGGAGGAAGTCTGCCTGCGACTGCGATCGCTTCGTCCAAGTCCTTGACGTCGATCAGGTAGAAGCCGCCAAGTTGTTCCGTCGTTTCGGCAAACGGGCCATCAGTGATGAGACGTTTGCCTTCGCGGATTCGAAGGCTTGTCGCTGTTGAGACAGGGTGCAACGGAGACGCTGCCAGAAACTTCCCTTGCGCATTCAGGTCGTGACACACCTGAGTAGATTCTTCCATGCAGGCAGCACGTTCCTCGTCTGAGAGCGTGGCCTCTTTGCCGTAGATTAACAGCATATATTTCATTGTAATCAGTCACTTTTGTCTGAAGGAAAACTTGCGTGCAGCATTCAACGCGTCAATGATCGCGAAATGTGTCAGGCAATTCGGGTGTTCGTTGACGTCATCAAGGTTTGCCAGGTGCCGTTATCGTCCAGCACTTCTCCTGAAAAGTGCCACAGATCTGGACTCACGATCTCGATTGTGTCTCGGTAGCTTGTGGTGCCTTCTCCGGTAAATTTGGGGCCGGTCGAATCCAGTGGAAGCTTCTTCCCGGTTGAATCCAGTGTTCCGGAATAAGGCCAGAGGTGCGTCATACTTGAGGAGACAAAGCTTCCAATGTAGAGCTGCTTTTGAGGATCGTATCCTAATGTGATCAGGCTCGTCCAACAGCCGCTTTCTGGTGTTCCTCCTTCCCCATCCATCAGCAACCAAAGGTCACCCATCATTCGGCCTTCGAAGGTTCCTTCTACATCATTCCATGGTTGATCTGGCCCCATGGTGCATTTGGCGACTGATTTCCATTTGCCGACCAGTTGCTTCAACCATTCGTGTTCCGCCTGAGGTTTTCCGAACATCGTCGAGATCCTTTATGTTGTCTGATCTTTTGGACCGTATCGTCTATCGTGTGGCCGAATAACAGCCGTTCCGTCGTTAATTATCTGAAGCTTGAGTGTGAGATCCCCACACTATGTTGAGAATTGCTCGGATGATTTATTTCGGGCAGCCACCATCTGCATGAACTGTTCATCCGCTGGACGGATTTCAAACGACCCGAAACGAACGCCGGGATGCTTTGACATCAGAGCGATTGCGTGATTCAGGTCCCGTGCTTCCAATAAAAGAATCCCGCCAAGGTATTCTTTGGTTTCTGCGAACGGGCCGTCCGTGATGACTACTTTTCCAGCAGAACCACGCAACGTCACCGCGTTGGCCGGCGGTTGTAACGCTTCGCCACCGATGAAATGACCGGCCCAACGGAGTTCGTCATCGTAGGAAAGGCACTCGTCTTGAGCGGCTGCAAGTTCGCTTTCTGACATTTGTCCAAACTTCTCAGGGTCTGCATACCCTAAGCAAATAAACTTCATCGTGATCGTCTCCTGAATAATGCGAATGGCACTCTGTGATATGAGCGCTCATGAATTTCAAACACCATTGATTATGAACCGTAGTTCGTTGACCGGTTCAGACTCCCAAGTGGCAGCGCAGCAGCGTTCTTGGATGTACAAAAGCGAAATTCTGCGCACGGGATGTACTGCATGCTTTTTAGAAATTCTCTCAGTGCACGTTCTGTTGTTTCTCATAAACATTGATAGCAGAAAGATCAGGTCGTTGGTTGGGCTGCACAGAACTGTTCCATCGCCTTTGCCATTTCTTCCGGCGTCATCTCAAACTTCTGGGTTGCGATTGACCATTGATGCCCAGAAGGATCTGTCAGTCTGGCGTAGCGATCTCCCCAAAACATATCTTGAGGTTCCATGATGACGGACGCGCCGGACTTGATGGCCTGTTCAAAGACACTGTCAACATCGTCGACATAGAGATGTACTGAGACGGGGGCGCAACCAGGTGCGGTTCCCGCTTCAGGAACATTCTTTGCGTCTTCCGTACAAGGTTCTGCAAGCATGACTGCAGCATTTCCAATACGCAGACAAGCATGACCGACTCGCCCATCAGGCCCTGGAAGTCGCATCACCTCAACGGCTCCAAAGGCTTTTTTGTAAAACTCGATTGCCGCGTTGCCATCTCGGCACAGCAGGTAAGGAGTGATGCTTGTGAGTCCTTGTGGAATGGGACTGCTTGCTGGCTTAGCCATGACGGGGCTCCTGTTTTCAAACGAAATTGATGCTTGTGTCCATTCCCGTCGCCGGATGTTGACCGAGACACAGGTGGTCTAACAGCACTGAAGGTACACAGTCGGGGAATGCACGGACGAAAGTCGAAACAGAAATAGCGGCGACCGAACGGTCACCTGTGATTTGCTGCTTCTGTTTATTGTCGTTTGAAACGTTCCCGAATCGACAATCACCTTTAAAAATCAGAGATTTTTTCAGTTAACTGATCGTGCTGTGCGGAAGTGCTTTGTTATGAATAGATTACGTTCCGCAAGCACGTTTCCGGTGAAGAGATTCCGGAACGCGATCTGAACAAGAGATGCGGCTACGAAGGGGATTAAGAGACGTCTCTACGGGGAGATTCCGAGCACGGTGGCGGTGGATTTCGCAGTCTCCCTGCTCGAGACGAATTCTGTCTCGGAGCTGGAATGTTTTCTGCCCCGATTTATCCAGATACGGAACCAGTCAACGTAGAGATAAACGACAGGGGTGGTGAAGAGCGTCAGCATCTGGCTGAAGATCAATCCACCAACGATGGCGATTCCCATTGGGTGACGCAATTCCGCCCCGTTGCCTGTCCCTAACGCAAGCGGCAACGCTCCGAGTAACGCAGCAAGTGTGGTCATTGTAATCGGGCGGAACCGCAAGATACACGCTTTGTGAATCGCTTCGAGTGGCGACATTCCCTCATTACGTTCGGCATCGATCGCGAAGTCGACCATCATAATGGCGTTTTTCTTGACAATCCCAATGAGCAGAAGAATTCCGATCAATGCCATCATGTTGAGTTCGGTATTACACCATCTTAATGCGAGCAACGCCCCAACACCGGCTGACGGAATGGTCGAAAGAATTGTGATGGGATGAAGATAGCTTTCATATAGCATTCCCAACACGAGATAAACAGCGACGAGCGCGGCAAAGATCAACGCCGGTTGTGTACTCGTAGATGTTTGAAACGCCTGAGCCGTCCCTTGAAAACGCCCGTGAATACTGGCTGGCATTCCAATCTTGTCGATCATCTGATTGATTTTGGGGACCACATCGCTCAACGAGGTTCCCGGTGTCAAATTAAAGGACAACGTTGCCGAAGGCCACTGACCTGAATGGGGAACTGCAAGCGAAGCATTACGTAGCTGTGGCTGATAAAGATCGCTGAGTGGGGTCTGTGTATTGTTGGCAGTGCGAACGTAAATGAGTTTCAGACTCTCTGGATTCTGACCATACTGAGGCTCAAGCCCCATCACGACGCGATACTGGTTCTTATCCTTGTACATCGTCGAAACCTGTCGCTGCCCGAATGCGTCGTACAGCGTGTTGTCGATCTCCTGGAAAGACAACCCGAGACGCGCAGCGGTCAGGCGATTCACTTCGAGCCGTGTCTGCAATCCTCGGTCCTGTTGATCGCTGTTCACATCGACCAGACCGGGAATCTTGCGCATTTCGGTGAGAATCTTCGGAGCCCAGTCATTCAGCTCCTGCAGGTTCACACCCTGAAGTGTGAACTGATACTGAGCACTGCTCGCGCGGCCGCCGATGCGAATATCTTGAATCGGCTGTAAGAACAGACTGGCACCGGGAATGACAGAACTTGCCTTACGCAAACGCCCGACAATTTGGTCGACCGGTGCGGTCCGTTCTTCTTTGGGTTTCAGCGAGATGAACATTCGCCCGGAGTTTGATGCGCCGCGCCCGCCAGCGTAGGCCGAGACAGACTCGATATCAGGGTCTGCAGAAAGAATGTCACTGAACTTCTGCAGAATCGATGACATCGCAATGAACGACGTGTCCTGATCAGCAACAACGTTCCCTACAAGCCGTCCGCTGTCCTGTTGAGGAAAGAACCCTTTCGGAATGATGACGTACAAGTACAGTGTGAATACGATTGTTAATAACGTCACCGCAAGTGTGATACGTTGATGGCGGAGAACGAATGAGAGCATGCGTTCATAGACGTACAGCATCCAACTGAAGAATCCTTCAAAGATGCGATCAATCACCCCTTGCTTCTGTTCATGCTTGGAACGCAACAGGTACGCGCACATCATCGGCGTTGTGGTTAAGGAAATGACCAGCGATATCCCGATTGCAACTGACAGGGTGATTGCGAATTCGCGGAACAGCCGACCAACAATTCCTCCCATCAGCAGGATGGGAATGAAGACGGCCACGAGTGAAATCGTGATCGAAAGAACTGTAAAGCCAATCTCCCGGGCGCCTTTGATTGCCGCAGGATAAGGGGCCATTCCGTCTTCGATGTGACGTCGAATATTTTCTACTACCACAATGGCATCGTCGACCACGAATCCAGTCGCAATGGTCAACGCCATGAGGGAAAGATTATCCAGGCTGTACCCAACGAGGTACATTACAGCGAACGTCCCGATCAGTGACACTGGAACGGCAACACTCGGAATCAGCGTGGTCCGAAAGTCTCTGAGAAACACAAAGACGACGAGAATCACCAATCCCACCGAGACCATCAGTGTGAACTGCACATCATGCAACGACGCCCGAATGGTTGCGGTCCGATCCATTGCGATGTTGAGATCCATGTTCGCCGGGATCTGAGAGCGGAGCTGTGGGACCAGCTTGAGAATCCGCTCGACAGTCTCAATGATGTTCTCACCCGGCTCACGGAAAATCATGATGTTGACGGCAGGTTTTCCGTTGAACGCTCCGTATGAACGGATGTCCTGAACACCATCGATTACCTCTCCCAGATCTTTCAGCCGGATTGGGGCGCCGTTGCGGTAATCGACCATCAACTCTGCATATTCTTCAGCCTTGAAAAGCTGATCCGTAGTGCTGATGTCCCAGCTTTTCTCGTCGTTCTCAATCGTGCCTTTCGGTCGATTGGCGTTGGCATTTGCTAACGCCTGGCGAACATCTCCGAGACTGATATTGAGATGGTTCAGGACCATCGGGTTCAGGTTGACTCGTACGGCAGGCAGAGATCCTCCCCCGACGAAGACCTGACCGACCCCTTTTGTCTGAGCGATTTTCTGCTGAATGATTGTCGATGCAACGTCGTACATCTGCTCTTTAGGGTATGTGCTTGACGTTAACGCCAGCATCATGATCGGAGCATCAGCAGGATTGATCTTGCGATAAGAAGGATTGTTTGGAAGGTTGGCAGGAAGCTGGCTGCGTGCCGCATTGATTGCCGCCTGAACGTCACGCGCGGCGGCGTTTACATCCCGGTCGAGTTCGAATTGAAGAGTTACAGACGCTTCTCCCATGGAACTGGTCGAAGACATCTCTGCCACGCCGGCAATTCGTGCGAACTGCCTTTCCAGTGGAGTCGCGACTGACGACGCCATGGTTTCCGGGCTGGCTCCAGGAAGATTCGCCGTTACTGAAATTGTTGGAAACTCGATCTGTGGAAGCGGCGCAACAGGCAGCAACCCATAACAGAGTCCCCCCAGCAGTGTAATTGCAAGCGTGATGAGCGTGGTTGCAACTGGTCGGCGAATAAATGGAGCACTCAGATTCATGCTGCTTCCTCCAGCACCAAGTCTGATTCAACATCCGTCGCACGTTGAAACCCGAGATACTCGCCGAGCTTATCAAACCAAAGATAAATGACCGGCGTCGTATATAGCGTCAGCATCTGACTGAAGATGAGTCCACCAATAATTGAAATCCCCAGTGGCTGTCGCATCTCCGTTCCGACTCCACCCCCGAATGCCAGGGGAACTCCACCCAACAGTGCGGCCATCGTTGTCATCATGATCGGTCGGAATCGCAAGAGGCTCGCCTGATAAATGGCTTCGTACGGTTCCATTCCCCCGCGTTGTGCGTCCAAGGCGAAGTCGATCATCATGATTGCGTTTTTCTTGACAATCCCGATGAGCAGGATGATCCCGATCAAGGCAATGACGTTGAGATCGATCTTGTAAATCAGCAGGGCAATCAAGGCCCCGACACCAGCAGAGGGAAGTGTCGAAAGAATGGTGATGGGGTGAATGTAACTTTCGTACAGAATTCCCAGTACGATGTAGACGGTGATCAGGGCTGCCAGAATCAGAAGTGGAGTGCTCCGCAAAGAGGCCTGAAACGCGGATGCGGTTCCCTGGAAACCGGCGACGATGCTCGGTGGCATCTCCAGTTCCTCGCGTGTTCGGTTGATGACCTCAACCGCATGTCCCAGTGAAACTCCTGGTGCCAGATTGAATGACACTGTTACGACCGGGAACTGTCCTTGGTGATTGATGGCCAAGGGGTTGTTTCTATGTTCTATTCGTACAAGTGACTCTAAAGGAGTCATCCGTCCTTCTGATGTCTTCAAATAGATCGCCGAAAGATCACGAGGATCGTTTCTGAATTGAGGCAGAACTTCGAGAACGACGTGATACTGATTGAGCTGAGTGAACATCGTCGAAACCTGACGTTGTCCGAACGCATCATACAGGGCGTCATCGATCATCTGAGGGGTAATTCCCAGACGCGACGCCGTATCACGATCGATAACCAGATGGGCTTGCAAGCCGCCTAGCAGTTGATCGCTGGCGACATCCCGGAGTTCTGGCAAGTCATGCAGGGCGTTCACGAACTTCGGCACCCATTCTGCAAGTTCCTCTGCGTCGGGAGACTCCAGACTGTACTGATACTGCGTTCGGCTGATTCGGGTTTCAACAGTCAAATCCTGAACCGGTTGCAGGAACAACTGAATCCCTTCGACCTTTTCGACACGTTCTTGCAGACGACGAATAATCTGGAGTGAATTCCCGTCACGTTCTGCAGCAGGTTTCAGATTGATCTGAATGCGACCGCTGTTGACGGTCATGTTTGTCCCATCAATGCCGATGAAGCTGGAGAGACTCGCAACAGCAGGATCTTCCAGCAGGACACGATTCAGCTCCAATTGGCGCTGAGACATGGCTTTGAATGAAATGTCCTGCGGGGCTTCGGAAATTCCCAGAATGACCCCGGTGTCCTGGACCGGGAAGAACCCTTTGGGGATGCGGTTATAAAGATAGACTGTGGCAACGAGTGTCATCAGAAAAATGGACATCGTGAATACTTGATTTCGCAGTACCCAACGAAGTGTGAGGCCATACAGGTTGATAATCCCTTCGAACATCGACTCTGAGGCTCTGTACATCCAGTTCGGGCGATGCTGACCGGGAATTCGCTGCTTCAACATCGTGGCGCACATCATTGGTGTCAGAGTTAATGACACAACAGCAGAAACCGCGATGGTGACACTGAGTGTTACTGCAAATTCACGGAACAGACGGCCAACGATATCGCCCATAAAGAGGAGAGGGATCAGCACGGCCACGAGCGAGACGCTGAGCGAGATGATCGTGAACCCGATTTCTTCTGATCCTTTCAACGCTGCATCGAGAGGGTGATCCCCTTCTTCGATATAGCGCATGATATTTTCAATCATCACAATTGCGTCGTCGACAACGAAGCCTGTCGAAATTGTGAGAGCCATCAGAGACAAGTTGTTGAGACTGTACCCGAGAAGGTACATCACTCCGAATGTCCCGATCAGCGAGAGAGGCACAGCGGCACTTGGAATGATTGTGGCCGGGATATTTCGCAGAAAAAGAAACATCACGAGAATCACGAGCACGATGGTCAGCAACATTTCGTGCTGCACGTCGTGTACTGAAGCGCGAATTGTTGTGGTACGGTCTGTCAGGACCTTCACTTCAATTGTCGGCGGGAGAGACTGACTGAGAACCGGCAGCAGTTCCTTGATGCGGTCCACAACCTCGATGATGTTTGCCCCTGGTTGCCTTTGAATATTCACGACGACGGCGGGGGTCGTGTTCATCCATGCTGCCTGACGCAAATTCTCAACCCCGTCAGTAACTTTGGCCACTTCGGACAGCCGAATCGGAGCGCCGTTGCGATAGGTGACAATCAGGTCACGATACTGGCTGCTTGTCAGCAACTGGTCGTTGGCACCGATGATGTAAGCCTGACGTTCACCATCGAAACTCCCTTTTGCCTGATTGACGTTCGCCTGGGCAAGTGTGTTTCGAACATCGCTCAAGGTCAGCCCGAGCGCGGACAACGCGGTGGGGTTTGCCTGCACACGAATGGCAGGTTTCTGGCCACCACTGATGCTGACCATCCCGACTCCGCCCAGCTGTGAAATCCGCTGAACAAGTCTGGTGTCCGCGAGATCCTGAACCTCGGAGAGGGGTAAGGTGTCCGAAAGAAGTGCCAGTGTGAGAATCGGAGCGTCGGCCGGATTCGTCTTGGTATAGATTGGCGGGCTAGGAAGATCATTCGGTAGAAACGTACTGGCCACATTGATTGCAGCCTGTACTTCCTGAGCAACGACGTCGATGTTCAGGTCGAGATTAAACTGCATGGTGATGACGGAACATCCAGCAGAACTGCTCGATGTCATCTGTGTCATCCCAGGAATCTGCCCAAACTGACGCTCTAACGGCGCAGTGACAGATGACGTCATCACCTCGGGGCCAGCGCCGGGATAAAACGTCAGAACCTGAATCGTCGGGTAATCAACTTGTGGAAGAGCCGAGACCGGCAACAGTCGATACGCCACCAACCCTGTTAACAGGATTGAGATCATGAATAGAACTGTCGCGACCGGCCGAAGAATGAAGAATCGCGACGTGTTCATGCCTCGCCTTTCCCGGACCCTGCCTGTGGTTTGGGCGATGGTGGACCACTCTTACCAGATGCGCCGTTGGTGTTTTGAGCTCCGGCAACAGAAACTTGAGCTCCGGGGCGGAGTTTGTCGAGGCCGTTTGTGATTACCGTTTCTCCACGGGAGACCCCTTCAAGAATGGAGATTTCAGCTCCTTCCGAAGGGCCTGTGCGAACTGTTCTCAGGTCGACAGTGTTGTCTGGCTTCAAAACGTAGACGTATGTTTTGTCTGATCCACGCTGAATGGCAGATGTTGGAATCAACAAGGCGTTGGGAATTGTTTCAACATGTAGTCGAGCGTTTACGAACTGGTTGGGAAACAGCAAGTGTTCCTTGTTATCGAACGTCGCTTTGAGTCGCAAAGTTCCGGTGGTGGCATCGACCTGGTTGTCGATGGCGGTCAGAGTTCCGGTTGCAAGTTTCGTGCGAAAATCCCGGTCATAAGCATCGACGGTAAGAGCACCTGATTCAGCGATTCGACGCTGAACTCGCGGGATCTCGTCCTGCGAGATGGTGAAGGTCAGCGAGATGGGTTCCAGCTGTGTGATGACGGCAATTCCCTGACTGGAATTTGCCTGAATGATATTTCCCTTGTCCACCAGTCGCAGGCCGATCCGGCCAGAAATGGGCGCGGTAATTTTGCAATAGGCGAGTTGAAGCTTTGCGTTATCGAGCATGGCCTTATCGAGTTGCAGCGCCGCTTTTGTCTGCTCCACCTGTGCGATCTGCTGATCCACCAGTTGAGGAGTAGAGGCCTGCGACTTCATCAGTTCCTGTTGCCGGGACAGTGTGACTTCTGCCAGACGCAACGTTGCTTCATCACGCTGAATCTGAGCAAGGGCCTGATCTCTCAACATTTCGTATGGTCGTGGGTCGATCTCAGCAAGCAGATCGCCAACCTGAACCATTTGTCCTTCGTTGAAAGCAACATTGACCACTTCGCCTTCGACGCGACTGCGGATTGTGACCGTGTTATATGCAGTGACGGTTCCCAGTCCGTTGATGTAAAGGTTGAAATCCCGTTCCACGATCGGTTGAGCGGTGACGGTGACAACTCTGGGGCCTTTGGGGCCGGGATCAGCAGGTGCTGGCAGCAGAACTTTTTGAACCTGTGGAAGCCAATAAGGATGGAAGTACCAGCCGACTCCCCCCAACGCCGCGAGGAAAATCCACGGTAACAACGCCTTGCCGAACGATGGCTTGGAACTGGAGAGTCCCGACGGTTGCACTGGTGCTTTAACTGAGGAATTTTCTCCAAGAGCAGGAGAATGCGGAACAGGCTTGGGCGAGGTGAGTTGAGTGCTCATCTTGGCAGGTCCAATCTACTGGCTGATTTGAGGAAAACCGCCAGAGCGATCATCGAATCTGGTCGTCGGACACAGGCTGTTCGAAGTGCACTCTCACAACGTGCCGGACTTACCAAACCGCAATTATGGATATCAATGTCGGGGGGAGTTACCGCAGTCTGCGGGCAGGTTGCACGTGTGGCAGAGCCTCAGTGCAAGTGTGCAAATTACGATAACGATTTTTGGACAACAATCGGAACTTGTTGCCCGAACTCGGCTTCCCGCTCAATGGGCTGAGAAGGAAAATTTGTCGGAGTCCATGTTGGACTGCGAAATCGTCACAAAATTTGTGACCGGAAAATTGGAATGACTTCAAAACATGAACGCACGGACACCCATTGCCAGTTTGTCGAATCCGAGTTCCATTATAGGTACTTCTAATAGGTTCTGCTGATAGGTTCAGTCAATCATTGTCGCGCTTATCTTGAAAATATGCCGAAAAGCACAGATCAAATCGCTGCAATCGTTCATTTCGGATAGGCAACGTTATAAACCCGAAGGTTTTACGACAGAAACCGTCCACGGAGCTTTCTGTGACGAATTTCCACAAAAGAATGAAATTCCTGCTGGAGCAGCACGTGAATCGGCAGGAATTTGGGCTGTCGGCAGATAGATTTGACCGCCTTCAAGAGCTGAATTTCACAAAGCGGCGGGTTGCCAATTCCGCTGGAAATTCGAAACGAGCTTTTTACTCGCACTCGTTTGTCGTTGGGACCGTTTCAGTGGTTTGGCGTGGGGACAAGGCATAGCCAAAACCGGCGGCAATGAACGCAACGATCGGCATGAGAACTTTGAACCAGGCGGTGTAGGGAAGCATCACGATGTTGCAGATCACCAACGCAACAAACAGTAATCCGATGAATGCCGCGCAGCTGCGATTTCCCAGTCGGCCTGCGATCCAGGTGCAGATGAAAGCCGCGAATCCCCACATTGGAACGACGAGAGCGAGGACCCAGTGAGGATAAGTTGCAACAAGTTCGCAAATTTCCTCTTTCGTGCCTTTGAAGTCGGCAGGAGGTGGATGAACGATTGAACTGAAAAGCTCGACCGCGATCAACAAGGCCAGCGCAGTGGATATCGATGCGACGAGCGCACCGAAGGTTCGAATTGTTGTCATCTGATTCATTGAGGCTGAACCATCATTTAATTGGCATTCAATCGGATGGCTTTTTCAGTCGAAACATGCCAGTCAAGAAAACTCATGAGAGTGATTCAGTGTGCTATTGTATCGCAAGACTGAAATGATCTGACAAGCCTCTCCTGTAAAGCTGACGCAATTTTTATATACGATAAAGATATAATATTAACGAAAATGTGTTTGTCAGTTAATTTTTACTTGATTTAGACTCAATATATGCCTGCAATGTGCTCGGCATTCCGGTTACAAATCCATCAGCTCCTGAATTCCAGAATTTATCTGCTGTCTCTGTTGAATGGCCATACCAGAGCGAGACCCAGCAACCGTCTGTCTTCAGTTCCTTGATGAATTGCGGGGTCGTAAACGGACTCCATGCTGGGATATTAAATCCGAAAAGTCCCAGTTCCTTCCGGAGTTCTCGCATCTGTTCTTTCACTTCGTCGAAGTTAACGCATTTCCTGCCCCCGCTGAACTGGAAACTTCCGTCAGGCTGCTGTGTATAGCTGATGTGGAGCACTCGGCGAATATCCGGATACGAATCCCTGGCTCCTTTGAGAGCGTTCTGCGTGAATGTCGCGATGATGATTTTGTTCTTCGGAATGCCGTGAGCGTCAAAGGTTTTGAATGCGGCATCCATCATCTCTGGCGTGTAAGCCTTGAAATCGACATAGAAAAGCTCGCAGTTCTTCACAATCGAAAGCGCCTGGTCGAGAGTGACAATTCTCTCGCCTTCGTACTTGCCAACTTTGAGGAATGGGACATCTTTCAAGTCTTCGTAAGTGGTTTTTGCGATCGGAAGATCACGCCCGGTTGTCCGTTTCAGATTGGTATCGTGTGACACAACCACAACTTTATCCGGTGTGAACTGGATATCGAGTTTAACTGCTTTGACGTTGTTGTCTCGCACACGCTCAAAGGCTGGCCGTGTTGCTTCCGGAGTATCGACCACGCCGGTTCGCTTTCCCTTCGATGGCTCTGTTGAAAGTGTCATGTACTCGCCGCGATGAGCGATGTAATAGAGGTCGGCTGCCTGAAGAGTTGTGGCAGTGAGAAGGAGGATCACCGTGATTAAAGGTTTCATCAGGATGCTCGTCAGTTTGTTCAGAGGGTGAACAATGGGAAATGGCTTCTGAAACGCACTCATCAAGTTGTCAGCGAATACTTTGAGTAAACCTGATTATGTTTGCTTTTACCTGATTGTCTCATTTCATGCGAGTTCGAGCTCCCATTTGCTCCTCATCCCTACGCCGACGATCAGCATGGAATCCTGCTACTTCATGAAAATCGTCACGAATGCTCGGGTTTGTTATCGCGGTATGAAGGCTTCGCAAAGGATCAGTGAAATCGGTGAATGGGTTCCCGATTTTCATGCCTTATCGGATCTCTATGGAAATGATTTTTCACAACGCACGCTAAAATTGTCTGTGAAGAATTGGGGATAATGTTGGGACAATTTCAGATGAGTGTCACCATATTCAACAAGCATGGCTCATGTGTGCTGAGTCCCCGTTCCCCCGCTGATATTGCTGCCTGAGAACGAGTCGGAGAAGTTTGCGGAATGATCTTGTTTGGGGAGTGACTCACCAGATCGTCAGCAGCGTCAACAGTTTCTCGCTCACGTTGTGGTCAATGACAAGTAGGAGGCCGATATGCTGATTCGAAGAATCCGCGTTCAAACTGGATTCACATTGATTGAGCTTCTTGTTGTGATTGCAATTATCGCAATCCTTGTGGCCCTTCTTCTTCCCGCAGTTCAGCAAGCCCGCGAAGCAGCACGACGTTCTCAATGCAAAAATAACTTTAAACAGCTGGGCCTGGCGTTACATAACTATCACGACACATTTGGTTGTTTTCCGTATGCACGTGGCGGAACGGGACATCCCGATGGCGGTACGATTCAGGCCGCTGACAATAATGTGAATCGAGCCAGTGGATTTATTGGATTGCTTCCCTACATCGATCAGGGAGCCCTTTACAATCAAATCAGCGGCCCTTTGACGATCGGTGGCGTCAGCTACCCCGCATTCGGACCGCGTCCAGGAACCGGAAACGAAGCCTATACTCCGTTTATGCAAGACATTCCAGTGTTAACCTGTCCTACTTCACAACAGATCAACACTAACAAATTGGGAGGACAGACGAACTACGGATTTAGCTGGGGGGATAACAATCGTCAGATTACCGGGTCAGAAACCGTGAGTGCCAGAGTTTCGGTCCGAAGCAACCGCCGAGGAATGTTTGGTTTTCAGGCTACTCGCAGATTTCGTGACATTGACGACGGAACGAGCAATACGATTGCCATGGGGGAAATGGCAACAAGCAACGATCCGTCGGACATTCTCGGAGGGATTGCCAGCAGTCGTGGAACGTCCCCTGCTTATGACAACAGTATCACCTGTTTCCTTGAAGGAAATCGAGGTTCCGGCAAGCTGACTGCAGGGTCAAATCGAAATTGGAGAGGCAACGGCTGGGCCAACGGTGTCGCTGTTTATACCGGCATTAACACAATTCTTCCACCAAATTCACCTGCGTGTATGCAAAGTTCGAACGACCACTCGAACGGACAGGTTCCAGCCAGCAGTTGGCACGTTGGTGGAGTTCACGTATTGATGGGAGATGGTGCCGTTCGCTTCATCAGCGAGAACATTAGCACGGGTAATCTTTCACTGAAAGATGTGACCAGCGGAACCAGCCCTTTCGGAGCATGGGGAGCGCTTGGCTCTATCAGCGGGAGTGAAGTTGTCAGTGAGTTTTAGATCGTATTACGTTCTCACGTGGGCAGCCTGCGTTCGATTTCAGGAACTTTCGCAATACTGAACATCGATTCGTGAGGCGACATTGTTGATATTCGCTGGATTAGTGAGTTTTTGTTTCGATCTGATCGTGTATTTAATGAGGCGTCTTGTGAAATTGTCGACGATCTCTATCTCCAGATTCTCTCTGATTATCGTTGTTGCTGCATTCAGTATTGGCTGTGGGAAAGCACGAATTCCCGGAAGACCAGAGCTCTATCCGGTTAACGGTATCGTCACGCTTTCAGGGGCACCTGTGGCTGGAGCCAAGATTGTTTTCACGCCTTCCACACACGAATTTGCTGCGACAGCGAAGACTGCTGCCGATGGAACTTTCAATCTTCAGTCTTTTGATCCGGGCGACGGTGCGGCGGAGGGGGAGTATCGCGTTATCGTATACAAGGTTGATGTCCATGAACTTCCCGGGGGCGGGGTGCGAGAAGAACATCACCTGCCTGCACGATATCGTGATCCAGGAACAAGTGGGTTGGTGGCAACAGTTTCCTCTTCGCAGAAGAATGTCGTAAAACTCGACTTGAACAAGTAAGCTTTTTGCCTGATCAATTTCCGTCCTCAGATTCTTCATTTCGACGACATCTGCGACCACACTGCTTGAGGTAATTATGACAGCATGGCGAAGACGCGATTTTCTCGGAGCATCACTGGCAGGATTAGCGGCGACCTCCGGATGGACTCGCCATGCCAGAGGGGCAGGTGAGGGGGCTTCAGATGCTGCGACAGCAGATTCCGGGAAGAAGTCGGATTCTCCGGAGACATTGTTTCTGACCTGGCAGAGTGATCCGACAACGACGATCACTGTACAGTGGCTGGACCAGAACTCAAATGCCCAAGGAAAGGTCTATATTGCAAGACTCGATGAAACGGAATGGAAGCATTATCCCACGGAATTGAGAGCCTATCAGAAGACGGATCTCAAGTTGCATCGCTGCGAAATTAAAGGATTGCTTCCAGACACTGAGTACCAGTTCCGGTTGAGTGGAACCAGAACAATTCATCGCTTTCGCACAATGCCTGCGAAGGCGACTGATACAATTCAGTTCGTTTCTGGAGGAGATTGCGGCATCGGAAAAGATGCGATTCGTGTTAATGGGATCGCTGCGAAGCAAGACCCTCGTTTTGCGTTTGTTGGTGGCGATTTGGCATATGACAATGGCAAGTCACCTGAGACATTCACTCAGTATCTTCGAAACTGGAACGCCCAGATGGTCGACTCTGCCGGGCGCATGATTCCGATGATTACTTGCATCGGAAATCATGAGGTTGAAGGGGCAACAACTGATCGGAGCAAGTCGCCACAGTATCTCAGTTTCTTCGATGGCTTATATCCTGAGAAAACTTATAACGTTCTCGACATCGGCGATTATCTCAGCCTGGTGATGCTTGATACTGGACACCTCTGTCCGATTGAAGGAGAGCAGACGGACTGGTTGGAACAGACATTGGCAGCCAGACAGGATCGTCAACATCTGCTTGTCGCCTATCATGTTCCTGCTTATCCATCATATCGGGTGCCTGTCGGCGAAGGCGGAAAGCCAGGGACAGGGCACCTGCAGCGGAAACATTGGTGTCCATTATTTGAACGATATAAAGTCGATCTTGTACTGGAACATCATGACCATACGTTCAAGCGTTCGCTCCCATTAACTGACGGACTGCATGATAAGAATGGAGTCCTCTATCTGGGGGATGGATCGTGGGGAAAACTGCGGGCCTTGAATGAACCGTCCCTGCGTCCTTACCTTGCCAAAGTCAGCAGCAATAACCATATGGCTGTGCACCGTCTGGAAGGTGATGACCGATTCCATGTTGCGTTAGACGGGGCAGGAAAGGTCTCAGATGTGTGCCATACCTTCAGCAAGCGAGCATCTCGAAGAGGATAATCCTTCGGATGGGTTTGAGTTCATTTTATCGCACGAGGCTGTGTCGATGTTTAAGCGAGTGAGTCTGTTACTGTGTCTGCTGGCAGGGGGAATGATTTCCCTGTCCGTTGTGAACGCGTCTGATGTGACGACTGCAGACAAGTTGCCTCCGGCACCTGCAGGGACGATCAGTTTTGTGATCATTCCAGACACGCAGGCTTACAGAGGAGGGAAGGAGAAAGGAGAGGGGAAAAGCGACGTTCCGGTTACCAATCCGATTTTCGATGCGCATGTTGACTGGATCGTGAAGAATCACGAGAAGCATTCAATCGCGTTCGTCAGTCATGTTGGCGATATTGTCGACGAGAATGTGCCGGAGCAATGGGAAGTGGCTCAAAAGTGTATGGACAAGATTCACGGAAAAATTCCCTATGGGATTTCCGTCGGGAACCATGATATGACATCGAGCGGCGATTCGAGGCTGTTTCAACAGTACTTCCCTCAATCCCGTTTCGCAGACTTTCCTTGGTATGCAGGTTCATTTTCTGGGCTTTCGGACCATCCCCAGATTTCCGGAAACAATGCGAACAGCTATCAGCTCTTCTCTGCCGGTGGACGTGATTTCCTGTTTTTGCACCTTGAATGCAATGCCCCTGATAATGTGGTTGAATGGGCAAATAACATCTTGAGTGCTCACCCGACTCGGTTGGGATTCATCACGACTCATATGGGCTTTGGACCGAGAAGTCGCCCTAAGAACAACGACGAATTCATCGAAGCGCCTAAAGGCCGCATGGAGTGGTCGAAGATTCACGGCGCTCGTGGAAATTCTCCGCAGCAACTTTGGGAGAAATGCTATCGCAAGCACCCTAACCTTGTTGCAGTGTTCTCAGGGGATCAAAGCCGCACTCAGGCGATGCACGCCGCGACCCCGGGAGATCATGGAAATCTGATCCACGAGATTTTGCAGGATTACTCAACTGGTTGGTTGCGGTTGATTCGGTTTCTTCCGGATCAAAACCGGTTTGAGGTTTATACCTTCGATCCTAAAGATGAAACTTTGTGCAAGAAATCCAAATACGCTCCGGAACCGGATCGACATCAGTTTCAGTTTG
>JBEBTF010000024.1:0-31736 GCA_040393865.1 Planctomicrobium piriforme
CTTGAAACCATCCGGAATGATCCGTCTCTGCACGAAATCATCCTGAGCGGAGGCGACCCATTAGTCCTTTCTGATCGAAAACTGAGCGTGCTTGTCTCTCAGATCGAAGAAATCCCACACGTTCGCCGACTGCGGATTCACTCACGGCTGCCAATCGTTCTCCCCTCGCGAGTCAATAACGAGCTCTGTTCACTGCTGAGTTCCAGCCGATTACAGACGATCTTCGTCATCCACTCGAACCACGCACGAGAATTGACTGACGATTGTGCCGATGCACTGGCCCGACTGAGAACCTCAGGAATTCCCCTATTAAATCAGGCTGTGTTACTGCGTGGGGTGAATGATTCTGTTGAAGCCCTGGCAGAACTGTGCGAACGCTGTGTCGATCTCGGGGTCCTTCCGTACTACCTCCATCAGCTCGATCGAGTCCAAGGCAGCGCCCATTTTGAGGTTCCCGTCGAAACAGGACTCGAACTCATCGAAAAACTCCGCAGTCGCCTGCCGGGATACGCCATTCCGAAGTACGTTGCCGAAATCGAAGGCGAATCATCGAAAACCCCACTGACATAAGACCAACTCGATCGCTCAAATAGCCACTTCTCATCCGCTTCTGGGATGACCTATCTGCCGTTCCCCTGATCTCTCAAGAGCGCCGCTTAGTCTTAAGAGACTTCGTTACAATCCAATTACTTTGCTGCCCATTTTCCCATGTCCTCTTCAGCGAAACCGCAAAAATCTTCTTTTCAGCCCATGACCGTGGGCTCCGTCCTCCTCGCGATTCTGACAACCACCTTCTGGGGCGGAACGGCGGTTTCCAATCAATTCGTGATGGACGTGATGCCACCGCTGTTTGTCGGGGGACTCCGATTCGCAATCGCAGCAGTGTTCATGCTGGGGTGGTGCATCTGGGAAGGGGCTCCACTGGGAATTGCCAGAAGACACTGGGGCATCGTCTGGTGGATGGGTGTCCTTCTGTTTCTGCAGATTGCCACATTCAATCTTGGATCAGATCAGTCGAGCACCTCTCACGCGTCGATTCTCGTCAACTCGTACATCTTCTGGGTCGCCGTCTGGGAACACTTTATTTCCCGGACACTGAGACTCATCGGGAGACAATGGATCGGCCTCGCGGTAGCGGCCATCGGTTGCGGATGGGTCTTTGTCGAAACCGGGATTCACAACAAAGACACCATGGACACCCCAACGCTGCTCGGAAACCTGATTCTTGCCCTCAGCGGAATCTTCCTGGCAGTCAAAATTGTTTACACAAAAAACAGTGTCCGAGAAATTGCCCCCAGCACGCTGATTTTCTGGCATGACATCGTCGGGGCAGCCCTCTTTTTTGTTGTCAGCCCGTTTGTGGAGACAATGGAATTCCGGCCAATGACGCCGGCCTCATGGTGGGCATTGATGTACGCAGGGCTGATCGTTTCCGGTTTCTGCTTTGGCGCGAATGCCACACTGCTCCGCCGGCACGGAGCCTCTCAGGTTTCGGTTTTTAGCTTCGGAACCCCCATCGTCGGGGTCGCGCTCGGAGTCTGGCTTCGTGGCGACGCCCTGTCGATTGGTCTGCTCGCAGGTGGAATTCTCGTGGCGCTCGGGATCTATCTGGTCAACAAAACGAGCACCCCCAAATCCCCCCAACCGGTGAAAACCTCGCCTGAAACACTTATTCAGGACGATGCAGTTACGAAACACACCGCCTAAATCCGTCTCGTTTTGGCAACACCTGTCAATGCGAGATCCACAAGGTGTTCAAATTCTTAACAATCAGTAACTGTTAATATCTCAACATGTTATAGAGAGAAATCCGGAACAGGTTTGCAAACTGTTTCAAATATGGCCTGTCGCTTGCGTAACCCGGAGTTGACCGAGAAAGAACGCTCAATTCCGGGGCAACCACGATGGCCGAACGCAAGTACACCCACAATCTGACTGTTGAACATTCGGACCACGGACAGGTCATCAATATTGGTGACATGGAAATCTGGGACGGTGCGGATCTCTCGCTGATCCGTGATACCCTGTTTCGACTGGTGTTGTCTGAAGGAGTCGACACGTTCGCAATCGACATGCACGCTGTTCAATACGTCCCCAGCGGCTTTTTCGGGATGCTGTTTGACTGGCTGGATCGGGGGGTCACCGTTCGCTTGATCCGCCCTCGCCCTCGTGTTCAACAGATGCTCTGGTTCCGGACATTCTTCCAGGAAACCGCCCCGAATGTTTATCAGCTTTACGCTGGCAAATGTCCCCCTGATGAAACACCGACTCCGGAATGGAGCCCGGAAAATCGCATTACACACCACATCAGTGCGGAATCTGGCCCCCGCACCAACCCGCTTTCAACAACCCCACAGCCATTGTGATTGGCGAATGCCGTTTGACATCGAGGTCTCACATTCACCCTGCCTGGCCTCTGAAAAACTCGCCCCCGCGTGCCAGAGACACTGCAGAAATTCTGGAAATGCTCTAAGAACCAACCTGGCGGTCACTTTTTGCGAAGAATCGGGCAGGTTTGCATCCGGGCAGAACGCATCATAAGATACCTTATATTGCCGTTCTGAGTTGTTTGTCTCTTCAGCGAGGCTGCACCAAAAGCAGCGTCGGCAAGCAGGTTGAAGCAATTTTATGATTCAACCGTACCGCTCAAATCGCCTGCAATCGCGGGCCAATCGAGTGGATACCGTGTCCTGCCGTGTTTGGTGATTCGGCAGTGAAAATGTTGACTGGTATCCCCCGGGTTTCTCGATGAAAAAGCCAACAAAAGATCTATTCGACGATTCCACGATGACATTCGGGGAACATCTCGAAGTTCTTCGAAAACACCTGATCAGCGCTCTCATCGGACTGGCACTTTGCGTCGTCGTCTGCCTGTATCAAGGTGAACGGCTCGTTGACTTTGTCAGAGCCCCGATCGATAGCGCACTGCGGGAATACGCGAAACCGACCCCCAAGGACGAAAATCTGTCCTCCTGGGAACGCTTGAAACGCGATTGGGGACTTAACGTCGCAATCGGTTTCTACAAAGGATTTGAAGACTTCATCGCCGGGCGGAAATCAGCCGAGCAAATCGAAATCGAACGGGAGCAAAGCACCCCGGATCAAGTGACAGTCACCCTCACTGTTGACCAGTTGGCGAAAGCCCTGCACGCAGCAGCTCCAGAACAGTTCCCTGAGGTGAAAGACGAGAAGCCTGTAACAGGCAAACCTGCCGAAGCCACACCCAATGCAGCGACTCCAGACGCAGCGGCAACAGCTGAAGCGCCGAAACAGATTCAGCTGACGCTGCAGGCTCCGCAGTTCGCCCAATTCCAGGCAACTGTCGAACAGCAACGCCGTCCGGTGACATTGAACGTTCAGGAAGCGTTCATGACCTACCTGAAGGTCTCGATCATTTCAGGACTGCTGATTGCCAGCCCATGGATCTTCTATCAACTCTGGCTCTTTGTTGCCGCTGGCCTGTACCCGCACGAGCGAAAATATGTCTATGTCTACGGGATCATGAGCCTGGTTCTGTTTCTTATCGGGACAATGTTCTGCTTCTTCGCAGTCTTCCCATTCGTGTTGCACTTCCTGTTGAACTTCAACAAGACACTGGAAATTCAGCCACAGATCCGACTTTCTGAATGGATCAGCTTTGCCGTGTTCCTGCCTGTCATGTTCGGCATCAGCTTCCAACTCCCGTTGGTCATGCTGTTCCTCGAACGAATTTCGATCTTCACAGTCAATGTCTACCGTGAACAGCGCCGCATGGCGATTCTGGTGATTGCGATCCTGTCATCCGTCCTGACGCCAGCAGACCCGGTCAGTATGCTGTTGATGATGTTCCCGTTGCTATTCCTGTACGAATTGGGAGTTCGTCTCTGCGACTGGCTGCCGCGAGAAGGCTTCCAACCAAAGAACGAAGAAGTTCCTGCAGTTCAGTAATTCGCCAGTTCTTCCTCTGCTGAAAAACCAGCAGCAAGGGAAGCGATTCACCAAAACAACACGAACGAATCCGCAGTCAAGACCCAAAGCCTTGCGACAACAGGTCGCATCACATCGACTCACTTACTGCAGGGGCACCTGCAAACGAAACAGGATTTCCCTATGAGCCGCCCCGGTCACTCAGCTGAACCTTTGCCAGAACCAACAACAGAACTCAAGGCCGGCTGGCACTGCCTGCACATCTACTATGCAGTGAACCAGGCCGTTCTCAACTCGCTGTCTGCTGAAGACCGCGCCACCGGATCGGCAGAACTCAAAGAGATTCTGAATCCTGAAGGACCACTCGCGACCGAACGCCTTCAGTCCTTTGTCACTTCCGGCCACCGCGCAGACTTCGGCCTGATGTTGCTCGACAAGGACCCGCTGAAGATCGATGCCATCAAGCATGCAATCCGCTCATGCAAACTCGGTCCGGCACTCGTCCCGACGTATTCATTCGTGTCGATCACCGAGATCTCCGAGTACGTTCCAACGGCAGAACAGTACGCTGAAAAACTTCGCAGTCTCGGAGCAAAGGAAGATGACCCCGCCTATCTGGCAAAGGTCAAAGCCTACGAACAGCGACTGCCAATGATGAACCAGCAGCGCCTTTATCCTGACGCTCCGGCATGGCCAGTCATCTGCTTCTACCCGATGAACAAGATTCGTCACCCAAATGCAAACTGGTATCAGTTGTCGTTTGCCGATCGCAGCCACCTCATGGCCGAGCATGCAACATCCGGCATCAAGTTCGCAGGAAAAGTATCGCAGTTGATCACTGCCTCCACCGGTCTCGACGACTGGGAATGGGGTGTCACACTCTGGGCCCGAACTCCTGATTTCGTCAAGGAAATCGTCTACACCATGCGATTCGACGAAGCGAGCGCCCGCTACGCAGAGTTCGGCCCGTTTTACATCGGCTACATCAAGACACCAGAAGAACTCGTCGCCCACCTGCGACTGGCGTAACACCCTCCGGGTCTCCACCTGACATCTTCAATCACCAAATTCAATCACCAAAGTTTCCCTGACGGAGATCACTCCCTCGGGGAAACTTTATTTACGACGATGTTCGAAGCCCGACAGACGACAGCTGTCGATTTCACGTGAGCACTTCCGCCGCACAAGGAGACGCGAATGAAGATCACTTGCCACTGCGGCCACCCCATTCCGGATCAGACAGACTCGCTCCCACACAAGGCACACCTCATCCCGGATCAGAACTGGGAACAACTGTGGGAACAAATTGACACAACAGTCCTCGACAAACTGGCTGCCGGGAAAATCGATGTCGACGCGGCCGCCACAATCCTGAGGACGCTGATCTCGAACTCCTCTCGATCGATGTACCAGTGCAACCAGTGTGGGCGACTCTACCTGAACGACTCTCAGGGAAGATTGCACTGCTATCAACGCAGCACCGAAGCGGATTCACTCACCATTCTTCAAGACAAGACCACCTGACAGCAAGACGCCCCCTCCCCCACATTGATCGCAACAAGGGCAGACAAACACGGTTGTCCTATTTATGATAGAAAGGTCTACGGTTATCTCGCTCCTGAACTGATCGACCAAATCCATGTATTACATCGATCCTCACGTCCACATGGTTTCCCGTACCACAGACGACTACGAGCGTATGGCCCGCATGGGATGTGTCGCGGTGAGCGAACCGGCATTCTGGGCAGGCTTCGATAGAGGAACCGTTGAAGGCTTCCGCGACTACTTCAACCAGCTCACTGGATTCGAGCCGAAACGAGCAGGCTGGTCCGGAATTCAACACTTCACCTGGCTTTGCATTAACGCCAAAGAAGCCGAAAACGTCTCACTCGCCCGAGAAGTGATTCAAATGATTCCGGAGTTCATCAACGCTCCCGGCGTCCTCGGAATCGGAGAGATTGGGCTGAACAAAAACACTCCCAACGAATCGACAGTCTTTCGCGAGCATCTCGACCTCGCCGCCAGCCTGGATGAGCTTGTCCTGATTCACACCCCGCATCTGCAGGACAAGTACAAAGGGACACGAATGATTGTCGACATGCTCAAAGAGCGGAACGACATCCCTGCCCATCAGGTCTGTATCGACCACGTTGAAGAACACACCGTCAAAATCGCGAAGGACAACGGGTTTTGGTGTGGGATGACACTTTATCCAACAACGAAATGCACCCCAGCCAGAGCCGCTGATATCATTGAGCGATACGGCGATGACCGCATCCTGGTCAACTCGGCTGGTGACTGGGGCCCAAGCAACCCACTCGCGATTCCAGACTTCATTCAGGAAATGAAGAAACGCGGACACTCTGACACAAAAATCAAACGAGTCGTCTACGACAACCCGTTAGAGTTCTTCAGTCAATGCAAACGTTTCCAATTTACTCCTCCGGAACAACGCTCTGAGGCCTGACCTCTTAGTCATCTCTGGAGTCACTTCCTTCTGACTGCTGAAAAGGACAATTCAATGCCAGTTGAAATCCATGAAGGCGAAAATGGAATCTACCTGGAAATTCAACTCTCCGGGAAATTGACCAAGGAGGACTACCAGCACTTCGTTCCGGTCATCCAGAAACGAATTACCGATCAAGGTAAAGTTCGTCTGCTCGTCTCTCTTCACGACTTTCATGGATGGACGATGGGAGCACTTTGGGAAGACACGAAATTCGATTTCTCGCATTTCAGCGATATCAACCGTCTGGCACTTGTCGGTGAATCCAAATGGGAAGCAGGAATGGCTGCCTTCTGCAAACCATTCACCACAGCGAAGATCAAATACTTCGACCAGTCAGAGCTCGCTGCCGCCAAAAGCTGGATTCAGGAATAAAGCACTTCCAGAAAGGATGCCCCGTTTCTGGCGCCAGGCCTTCGGTCTTGCTACAAAAGAGACAGCGACTGTCGGCTGATCCACAAGGCTGCAGTCGCTTGCACTCCTGCAGAAACGGCAACAAACCTTTTCCAGAGAAGAGCTTACACCTCATCCCCCGCAATGGGGCCCAGGAACACGGCCGCAAAATCTGCAGTATCAGGCAAATCCACCCCAGTTTGCCGATCTGACAGAACGGATCTGGTTACGCTTGACCGCGTCTCTCGTCCGTATTACAGTTTTCGATTCCTTACTCGCCGCGCCAAAAAAACAGGTGTGCGGCGCTGTCCATTTCGTACTGAAAAGACGCGACGAACGGATCCATGCCGACAATCAACCAATTGGTCCGCAAACCCCGCAAAAAGCAGACCTCCAAAACGAAAACACCTCTGTTGGAAGGCTGTCCGCAGAAGCGCGGGGTCTGCTTGCAGGTTCGTACCATGACGCCGAAGAAGCCGAACTCGGCTCTTCGAAAGATTTGCCGCGTCCGGTTGTCTAACGGCAAAGAATTGACGGCTTACATCCCAGGGGAAGGTCACAACCTTCAAGAGCACTCCATCGTGCTCGTCCGCGGCGGTCGTGTTCGCGACTTGCCAGGGGTACGATACAAAGTCGTTCGCGGGGTACTCGATACACTCGGTGTCCAGAAGCGACGTCAAGCCCGCAGCCGTTACGGGGCCAAGCGTCCTAAATAGGTCGCTCCCCAGACTCCGGAAGTGCCATAAGCGAAGTTATCACGACACCAGCAATTTCGCTGGTGGAGTAAGATCGGTCTGTCGTGCAGACCGTGGGTGCTGGTTGTGTTTTTCCAGCACTGTCTGAATGCCGTGACTCGCAATGAAATTGAGATCGTTGAAAGCAAGTAATGGCTAAGAGCTTTACAGCCAGCAAGACCCAGTTGAAACCAGATCCACGATACGGATCAAAGCTGGTCACCAAGTTCGTAAACTGCCTGATGTACGATGGTAAGAAAAGCGTTGCTTTCGGCGCTTTCTATGACGCCATGGACATCATCGAAAAGAAAATCACTGACGTCTCTCCTTCTGAAGTCTTCACTCAAGCAATTGAAAACGTGAAGCCTCACATGGAAGTCCGCTCCAAGCGAGTCGGGGGAGCAACCTATCAGGTTCCAACCCCAGTGAGCAGCCGCCGCCAACAGGCTCTCGCAATTCGCTGGATTCTGGAAGCTGTTCGTGGTCGTAAAGGGCGTCCAATCGCTCAATCTCTCGCTGATGAGTTCATTGCAGCCTATCGTCGCGAAGGTACTGCAATGACCAAACGCGAAAACGTCCATCGTATGGCAGACGCAAACCGCGCATTCGCTCACTTCGGCTGGTAAGCCTTCAAAGCGAGTTGCTCATAACGGAATTGTGGTATAGCTGCACGCATCTTTTGTGTGCAGCTATACTTGTTTTCAGACAGTTGTATTCAGCCGGTACACTCGGATGCCCGTCCCAATTCAAACGCTGCGGAATCTCGGCATTGTCGCCCACATCGACGCCGGGAAGACTACAACCACGGAGCGAATCCTCTTCTATGCTGGAGCAATCCACAAGATGGGGAACGTGGATGACGGTACAACCGAAACCGACTTCGACCCGGAAGAGGCAAAACGCGGGATCACAATCTACTCCGCGGCAGTCACCTGCAAATGGAAGAATGTGACGATCAACCTGATCGACACGCCGGGACACGTTGACTTCACTGCCGAGGTAGAACGTTCCCTCCGCGTGCTCGACGGTGCCGTCGTCGTTTTCAGTGCGGTCGAAGGTGTCGAAGCTCAAAGCGAAACCGTCTGGCGACAAGCGGACCGATACAAGGTTCCACGACTTTGCTTCATCAACAAGATGGATCGCATCGGAGCGAGCTTCGAACGCACTCTCGAACAGATGCGGACGCGTCTGAAAGCGAATCCAATCCCATTGACAATTCCCATCGGGGCAGAGCATGGGTTTTCTGGAATCATCGATCTGATTCGTCGCAAAGCCCTGTATTTCGATTCTGCCACACAAGGGCGTGACATCCGGGAAGAAGAAATTCCGGAAGATCACAAAGACATTGCAGAAGAATGGCGATCAAAACTGATTGATATCGTCGCAGAACGTGACGATGCAGCCATGGAAAAATTCTTTGCCGAGGGTGATCTCGACGAAGAAACCATCCACCGAATCTTGCGAGTCGCGACACTCGCTGGTGAAATCCAGCCAACCTTCTCAGGGACGTCGCTGCACTACATCGGTGTGCAGCCGATTCTTGATGGCGTTGCCGCATATCTGCCGAGCCCGCTCGATATTCCTCCGGTCAAAGGGATCAACCCCAAGCCGAAGAAGAACGAATCCGCTGAAGTGGAACGTCACGCGAGCACGAAGGAACCACTTGCTGCCCTGATTTTTAAGATCGTGGCAGACAAACACGCCGACCTCTGCTTTGTTCGCGTTTACTCCGGAGTGCTGAAGTCAGGGACACGTCTTCTGAACCCACGAACTGGCAAGAAGGAATTCTGCAGCCAGATGTGGCACATTCAGGCGGATTCACGAGAGAAGATCGAAACCGATTTCGTCGAAGCCGGTGACATCTGCGGTATCATTGGCCCCAAAGATGTCGTCACCGGTGACACTCTGTGCGAACAGAATGATCAGATCCTGCTGGAACCGATCAGCTTCCCGGAAACCGTGATTTCGATGGCGGTTGAACCGGAAACGAACGCGGACCGCAAGAAGTTGGAAGACGCCCTGGTTCGTCTTGGTCGTCAGGACCCCACTTTCAAAGCCAAGGTCAATGAAGAAACCGGACAGACTCTCATCTCAGGGATGGGAGAACTGCACCTGGAAATTCTTCGCGAACGATTGCAGCGCGACTTCAATCTGAACGTTCGCGTTCACAAGCCACGCGTCTCTTATCGCGAAACGGTTAAGAGCAAATCGGAAGCAGAAGAAACTTTCCAGCGCTCAACTGCTGGCGAAACGACTTTCGCAAGTGTTCGTGTTCGTGTTGAGCCATTTGAATCTGAGCAACCGATTACAGTTGTGTCAGTGATTCCTCCGGATACGGTTCCGTTTGAATTCGAGAATGCTGTGCGGGAAGCCGTCAAAGACTCTGCACAGTCAGGTGGGAAACTTGGTTATCCCATCATCAAAACGAAAATCACGATCCTGCACATTGGCTATCGTCCCGGCGAAACCACAGAAGAGGCACTGCGAGCAGCAGCGACTTATGCTGTACAGAGCGCTTTAACGAAGGGCGACATTGGCCTCCTCGAACCGATCATGAAGCTGGAGGTTGTGACTCCAAGCGAATTCGTCGGAAACATTCAGGGAGACCTGAACCAGCGCCATGCAAAGATCTTTGCCAGCGAGCACCGCGACCACCTCACTGCACTGCAGGCCGAAGTGCCATTGGCCAGAATGTTTGGATATTCATCCCACGTTCGCAGCCTTTCACAAGGCCGAGCATCGTTTTCAATGGAACCACTGAAATACGATCTTGCCCCTCAGTCAGTACTGGACGAGATGCTGAACTAGACCGTATCGGTCTCTCATGTGGCCGCGCAGCAGCCTTCTCTATAGGAGAAACATTGAATCCCGCGTGCCAGTTCGCCACTTGATTTCTGGAAGTGCTCTACGCACTCAAGTAGTGCTGTTCAACAGTCCTAACGCGATCAAGCCTGGCATCAAAACAAGAAGAGCGACTCAACATCTGAGTCGCTCTTTTCGTTGCATAAACGAATTCAGAGTAATGTCACCTTGCAGCAACTATTCCGCCGGCAGTGAGGCTGCATCATAGTGCGGGGTCAGGCCCCAGAGTTTCAGGATCTCGCGCTCCCGCCGTCTCATGTGGCCCTTCTCGCCCTCTGTGAGATCATCGTAGCCGCAAAGATGCAGCAAGCCATGAACGATGTACAGAGCGAGCTCTTCCTGAGGCTTCCAGCCGTGCTCTGGTGCCAGCCGCAACGCGGTTTCAGCACTGACGACCAGTTCCCCGTCCAAAACAAGCCCCTGCCCTCGGGGAGCATTAGGGTGAGCATCCAGAATTCGACCGGACTCATCTGCTGAATAGACAAAGCTGATGACGTCTGTTGGGTAATCGTGCTGCAAATGCTCGCGATTGACGACGTGAATTGCCGCATCATCAACGATGGCCAGCACAATTTCCGCTGCGGCCACCTCCTCGGCTTCCAGAGTCATTTTCGCAACGGTCAACAACCACTCTTGGTCAATATCGAGCAACGTTTGCTCGTTAACCAGTTCAATCTCCCACATCAGGCTGTCCGCGCTTCCTGGGTTTCTGGATACTTAATTCGACCGTGATAGAACGCGATCAATGACTTCGTAATCGAGTCCTGAATCAAGCGAATATCAGACATCTTCAAATCGCATTCATCGAACTGATCATCGAGCAGGCGACGCATCACGATGTTACTCACCAGCGACTCAATACGTTTTGGAGTCGGTTCCGTTAATGTCCTACAGGCACTTTCACAAGCGTCTGTAATCATCAACACACCAGCCTCTTTTGTTTGAGGCTTCGGCCCTGGATATCGGAACGATGACTCTTCAGCATCACTACGGTGATCCGGAGTACACTCGGCAATTCGAGTCGCTTCACGGAAGAAGTACTCAACAAGAGTCGTTCCGTGATGCTGTTCAATCAGGTCGATGATCGGCTGCGGCAACCCATATTGTTCCGCCAGATCCGCACCGTCTTTCACATGCCCGATGATGATCAATGTGCTCATCGCCGGATTCAATTGTGCGTGACGGCTGACAGATCCTTCCTGTACGTTTTCAATGAAGTACTGCGGCTTAAGCATCTTGCCGATGTCATGGAAGTAAGCCCCGACACGCACCAGCAGACCATTCCCGCCAATCCGTTCCACGGCTCGTTCCGCAATACTCGCAACGGCGTTTGAGTGGTTGTAAGTCCCAGGTGCGAGACGAACCAGTTCCTGCAGCAATGCGTGTGATGGATCACTCAACTCCAGAAGAGTCATGTCCGTCACAACTCCGAAGACTTTCTCAACGAACGGCAAACTTCCTGCGACAAGGTAGCCAGCAACCATGCAAAGCGCGGCCCCTTTGGCACTCATCACCAGGAACTGAGTGTTTCGATAGACTTCGCTCAATGATTGCGTTTCCACAACCGCCGCAGCAAAGCTGATGACGAAATATGTCAGCGCCGAGATAAAACTGATTTTGATCAGCGTGGCCCGGGAAGAAACCCGACGCAGCGGAATAATTGCCGCTGCCGCCGTTGCCAGCAGTACAAGGAAATCTTCCAGCCGCCCGGTGGTCGACATCGTCAACACCAGAGACAGCGTGAATGCAGTCAGCGTTGCCAGAAACTGATTGTAGGCAACACCAATCAGCAGCACGACAGTCAGTAACGGAACGATCTCCGCCCGTAATGGGTCAAACGAAACAAGTCGTCCAATGAAGGCCGTCACAACAATTGCCGTGCAATACGTGACCAGTCTGCCGACATCTTTCGCGAGTTTGGGTTCGTTTCCAATGATGTAATAGCCGTTCAACCCAGCCAGCACGAGCACCATCAAAAAGATAATGCTCATTCGAGAGAGGCGGGCTCCCCAACCAATTTCCTTCTCTGCCGCTTCGTATTCATCCTGCAGCAGAGTCAACTTGTCAGCGTCGACAGTCCCTTTCGGACGAATGAGAGTGTCCCCTTCGATATATCGAATGAGACGAACCTCCACATTGTCGCGTGCCTTGCTGATCGCAGACTTTGTCGCAGCCTGATCGAAGCGAAGAGTCGACTGGGCACGTTTGAACAGCCAGTAAGACAGAGCTGGCTGAATGTCTTTTTCCAGACTTGGGTATTTCGCCCAAGAACGACCTAACTGCCCTGCTTCGTTCAACTGATCCTGCAGCCGCACCATCGGCAACAGAACATCGCGACCAGTCCGGTCCGGATGGTTCTCATCGACAACCAAAATACGTTTGTCAGGAGAGATCCCCAGTCTTACATCTTTGGGGTCAATGATCCCGGTATCAAAAAGCGGATCGATGAACTGAGAGAACTGCTCCACCATCGTGTCGATACGACGTTGAGCCATGGACTGATCTGGACCAAGCACCGCCGCGCGGAGCTTTTCAAAACGTTCCTCTGGAGACTTGGCTCCATAGCGTTCGACAGCTTCCTTCGCTTTTTCCGTCTGCGGAACGATGGTCGTTAAACCGAAATCGTCCAGAGTTTCTGCATTCAATTTGGAAAGGGAATCTGCCTGCGCAATGTCCCCCAGCGCTGCCCGAAGTTCGTCAGGCAATGACTGCAATGGCGTCGGGTTATTGCGGAAAATCAGCGCAACGCCTTCTTCCGCACGATCTCGGGCGCGTTCGGTCTCTTCCCGATCTTCCCGTTCAAACGCAATTTTTGCGCTGATTCCATGCGGAACATAATCACCGAGCCGGTATGTGAACGGAGCTTTCCAGCTCTGCAATGCAATCACCAGCAGCAGCGATTCAATCAACACGATCCCTAACCGCAACTGCAAGCCGCGGTTCTGGAACAGATTCCCGATACGCGACCACACCGTCTGAGGACGGCGGAGTGCGACCGAGCGTGGAACACGAGTACGTTTAGGGCCTATGCCGAACATTGCGTTCAGTCTCTTCTGAATTCAGAAGAGATTTGCTCCTTTTGCTCAGACTCAGTTGCGGGTCCGGGAATCGGGCTGGTCGTAAGCCTTAACAATCTCACGCACCAGTCGATGACGAACAATGTCTTCCCCACCCAATTCCACCAGCGTTACACCGCTAATCCCTTTGAGCCGGCTAATCGCATCATTAAAACCAGATTGTACATCTGGTGGCAAATCCGTTTGCGTTGGATCACCTGTCACCACAATTTTAGAGCCTTCACCCATTCGAGTGAGAAACATCTTCATCTGTGTGGCTGTGGTGTTCTGCGCTTCATCCAGAATAATAAACGTATCGTTGAGAGTTCGACCGCGCATAAATGCCAGTGGGACGATCTCGACAACGTCATTTTCCATATACAAACGAACCTGCTCGAAGTTGAGCATATCGTTCATTGCATCCAGAAGAGGACGCAGGAACGGGTTCACTTTTGCAAGCATATCACCAGGCAGGAAGCCCAGCTTTTCGCCAGCTTCCACGGCAGGACGAACAAGCACGATTCGGCGGACCTGCTCGGAACGCAGGGCATTCACAGCCATCGCGACGGCCAGATAGGTTTTTCCGCAACCGGCTGGTCCCCCGCAGAAAATCAGATCGTGTTTACGAATCGCGTCGACATACCGCTGCTGACCGGCGGTTCGAGGACGGATCTTCTTGGCCTTCTCGAACAGATCGATCTCTGACGCCTGACCATTGCCTCCGCGGGGAGCATTGCCGGCGATCAGCCGTGTCACCACCTCGTCGTGGACAACACCATCACGGCGCAGGACATCCCGCATCTGTGAAAAGATGGCCACTGTTTTCTTTACTTGCTCACTGTCCCCTTCAAGGACGATTGAATCGCCCCTGAGAACGATACTTGTCCCCAAGGATTCGCGAATCTTGCGAAGGTGAGCATCAGCCGGCCCGAAGAGAAGCCGCGCCTCATCTGAACGTGTCAGAGAAATTGTCGTTGTCGTGTTGGACATTCAATTGCCAGAAAGAACTGCACACACTTCATTCCCGTCGAGTACGACACTTGCCTTTAACAAACGGCTCGGTCTTTTCGACGGCGGGGAATCATGAGGACCAGTTTACTCTGGTCCTCATCTTGCAGACATCAGGTCTGCCTGCGATTTCTCACATCTAATGAAGCGTCTGTGCTCTGTAATGCAGCCTTTGTACATCCAAAGGCCCAACAAATTAAGAATGCTCGTCACTCAACTCGTTTCTTCTGCAATTGGCTGTGAACCCATCACGGAATCCGTCATGCAGAAAGAGGCGTTTCCACTAAACATACCTCAGCAAACGCTTCGTGCAATTTTAAGTGTCACGCAGACCGTTGGAAAGCTCCAACGGCAGGAATCGTCTTACCGGCCAATCCGGGACAATTAGACACATCCATTCTACGCAAAACAACTTACAACACAAAAACTCAAATCTACGCAGGTTTATCGGTCATTGTTTCCCCCAAGCAGGTGATTTCGATGTCGCTTACGGGGTCCAAACGCGGCTGTAATCAAGCATTTTCGATGCCATCTCTGGCCATAGAAATCCTCTTGGACACAACAGAGTTTTCAACAGAAGGACGGTCGATCACACAACCGACACAGCGTGAATAATCAATTCACTAAACCGGAGATCGCAGGCCAAAGCGGACGTCCACGAGCATCAAGAATAATGCCGACAGTTCCACCGCGAACCTCGGCAGTCAGGCTTTTTCCCGGGCCGGCACCCAGATCGACGCCTCGTGCCGGTCGCAACTCGACCGTTGCCGTTTCGCCTTGTCCAAGTGGAAGGCGTTTCCGTTCGCCGAAGAGGATTGATCCCGCAGCGTTCAATGTGTCTCCTGAGAAGACATATTCGAAACAAAGACGTCCCGATTTCGCCCGGCCTTTTGCCGATATTGATGTTCCGAGCATGATCAGGCAATCACGTTCGAACACCTGCATCGCTGCCTGAGGATGAACGGAAGCCAGCACCCCGAGATGCGGCATCATAAAGATGCTGTCTTTGGCCAGTTCAGTAATCCCTTCAGGCTCGAATGCATCCAGCAACATCATTGCGGTCTGTTCCATCTTCGGAGCATGAGAGAGCACGCCACCGGATGCGACAAGCAGATTCAACGCCATGCTATCAACAATGGAATTCCCGCCTGACTGTTGAGAGAACGTGTCCCCAACCGTTCGCTGCTGTTGAACGCCTTTTAATGTTGTGGCGAACGCTTTGTGTTGCAGGTATGCCAGTCGCAACGCTTCTCTTGCCACCGCCTGTTCGAAATCAAGGGCTTCCTCTGTTTGTGGAATCGTCGTCGGGCGAATCATTTTGTTCTTCACCCGATTTCTCAGTTCACGTTCATCCATTTTGTGATGCACCCAACGCAGGACATTTTCCATTCCTGCTTCGGCGCACACATTAGAGATCGAATAACTCATCCCCAGGTTCGCGCTGACAGTGCGATTGAAAACCGGCTTCCCATCCGCCCCACGAAAGACGCTGAAAACATCCGTTGTTGCTCCGCCGATATCAACCCCGACACAGTTGATGTTTCGGACCTCGGCAATCTTCTGCAAAATATCCCCAACCGCACCGGGAGTCGGCATGATGGGAACGTCGGCCAGTTCCATCAGCTTTCCATACCCGGGAGCATGGGCCATCACGTGCTCCAGAAAGCATTCATGAATTTCATCTCTGGCCGGCGCCAGGTTCTCACGCTCCAGCGTCGGACGAACATTTTCAACAACAGACAGTTTGACTGTCTCATCGAAGGTTTCTCTGACTTCATCGACAGCCTCACGATTGCCAGCATAAATCACAGGGAGAGAGAAGTTGGAACCGAATCTCGGCTTGGGCTTGGCAGGTGCGATCAATTCCGCCATCTGCACAACATGCTTGACCGTTCCCCCGTCAGTTCCCCCGGCCATCACAACCATATCCGGTCGTAATTCGCGGATCAGTTGAATCTTTTCATGTGGACGACGGCGATCATTGGAAGCGAGTAGATCCAACACAATTGCCCCGGCCCCTAATGCAGCACGTTCCGCACTGGCTGCGGACATCTCTTTCACAACACCTGTGACGAGAATCTGCAATCCTCCGCCTGCACTGGACGTCGAGATGTAAAGATCACAGCCTTCGTTTCCACGAGCAGGACGAATCAACCGGCCTTCGTCATCGACCAGACGCCGACCAGCCAATTCGCCGACTTCAATTGCTGCGTTGATGACCCCGACCGTCACATCCGCAACCGGCTCTTCCACTGTTGTCGGTGCTTCCCCGCGCCACGTCTGTCGGTAAACGCCGTCGATCTTTTCAATCAGAATCGCTTTGGTCGTCGTACTTCCGCAATCCGTCGCGAGAATCACGTTGAGCTCATCAAGGTTGAACGAGGTCATGGATGCTTCCATTCAAGACGCAATATAACAACACCTGCGATGTCCTCACTGAGTACGCCACGTTCTCTTCTGCTCAGGTTCGCATCTGACAGGAGGCCAAGTTCGGTCATTGTACTGCAGCCATTGAACTGCAGCGTTAAACGTCCCACCGACCGGCAGTGACCCCGTGACTCCAGTCTCCCTGCAAACAGGCATTGTCGAAAAAGAGATCAGACAGCGCCATCAACATCATGACGGTACGTTAACCGCCTGACGTTGTCACCTCTGGTTTTCGATCTCCGCGAGAACGGCAAAAACTGCCGATTGATCTCCCCCGACACCGAAGCGTTCCAACTGAAGTGAAACCAGTCAACTGCGATGCTTTTTCAAAAAAGATTCTCCAAAAAGCGAAACAATCATCACTTTCAGTTCAAGCAGCACGTTCCGCACTGCCGATCCCAAGAGATAGCAAGCGAACTCGCCATATTTTCGGCAGCTGCAGATAGGGATTTTGCAGGCCGGCGAACGAGTCAAGGAGATAAAAATGCGACGCGGAGCCTACATTTTGGCACTGTTGGGACTGTCCGTGCATACCGCTGTTGGTAGTGACATCAACAGTCTGGGGACTGCACGAACAACGCCATCCGCTCGACCTGAAACCCTTGGGGCGTCGGCGACCAATCCACCTCAACGCTTCAGCCGCAAGGCGGCTACGTCCGAGGCTCCGAATGCCGAGCTGAAGAACTACTATCAGGAGCTGTTTGGGGAGACTCCTCCAACTGATCTTCCTCGAAGTTCTCTGACAGGGGCTCGTCCGGCGACATCCGGAACAGCAACACTGGGAGCAACAGCACCTGCTGCAACTCCGAACGCAGCGAAGGCTGGCACAACCACATTGGGCGCGACCCCTTCAGGTTCCACAGCTCTCGGGTCGACGGTTCTCGGTTCAACAACATCGAGCCCCACACCGGGAGCGACAACTCTGGGGTCAGCAACTCCAGCTCAGGCAGAAACCATTACTCGGGTTTCTGCAATTAAGCCTGCTCAACCATCCACAGTCGCACCCCCAACAACCATCTCTGCAGCAGGGACACCGGCCCAGACAGCCACCGCAGCCGATGGCGAAATTATCCACGCGGATTACAAACCTAAATCAACAGCTGAAAACAAGATTCAGCAGTTACGTGGTGACGCCGGAAACGCTCGTCCGTTCCCAGGTGCCGAATTCGCAGCTGGCAGCCCTGTGAAAATGGATCCAACTCCATTTGAGTCCTCAACGACTCCAGCGACGAAACCAGCCGCAACTCAAACTGCGGTCAGCCCAACCCAAGAACTTCCATCGACCGGCCGCGGAACAGTCACCTTCAGCCGAACCGGGGTGGTTCCATCAACTCCGGCGACAGCTTCTGCGACTTCTTCCGCTGCGAATCCATCAGCTCCTGAATCGGCAGTCATGCCATCGGCACGACGCACGAGCAGTTTTGCCGCAGCATCCCCTGCCGCCACTCGCCCTGAACCGCGAACCACATCCGTCACATCGGCAAGTGTGGCATCTGTCGCAACAGCAGCTCCGACAGTGCTGGTTGAATGGCAGAAGCAATCCGAAATCAACGTTGGTCAGGAATGCAGTTGCGTTCTGCTGGTCAAGAATGTTGGCCAGTCGGCTGCACATGATGTTGAAGTTCGAGCCGTCTTCCCAAAGAACGTCCGTCTGAGCGGAGCACAGCCTGCTCCAGCGACCACGGAAGCCTTCCTCGGATGGCAGTTCCCTGAACTCGCTGCTGGCGAAGTGAAGAAGATTGAAGTTTCCATGGTTCCATTGGAACGTGGTGACATTCATGCTCGTGCGGACGTCCGATTTACCGGCACCGCCAAAGGCACCTTTGCTGTTGCTGAGCCAATGCTCAACATTCAGGTCGAAGGCCCACGACAGGTCGCAGTCGGCGAAGCAGCCTCGCACATCGTCACGATTTCCAACCCAGGCACCGGGATCGCCAGTAACGTTCAGATTGAGGCCCTCATTCCTGAAGGTCTTGAACATGCTCGTGGTCGCCGCCTGCTGATGGAACTGGGCAATCTGGCTCCAGGGGAATCTCGCAGTGTTCGCCTCGCATTGACTGCGATGAAAGGCGGCGAGCATCAGCTGGCCGTTCAGGCGAAATCCGAAGCCGGTCTGGCTCGCTCAGCTGAATCGAGTGTCACCGTCATCGCTCCGATGCTGGCGACCTCAATTCAAGGACCAGGTTTGCGATACCTCGGTCGTCAAGGGGTCTACACGATCACCGTTCAGAACGATGGTGCCGCTGCAACGGACAACGTTCAGGTGCGTTACAAAGTTCCTGCAGGATTCGAGTTCGTCAACGCAGATCGCGGGGCTCAATTCGATCCGGCCACTGGTCTCGTCAGCTGGTTCGTCGGCCGTGTTGAGAAAGGTCAATCAACCGAGATCCGTACAACTCTTGTCGCTCGTCAGGCTGGGGAATTCAAACACCAGATTCGAGCAACATCAGAACATGGTGTGATTGCTGATGCAGAATGCCAGACATCTGTCGAAGGGACATCATCACTCTCCATCGCAGTGAAAGACACGGAAGACCCTGTCGAAGTCACAAGCAAAACCTGCTATGAAATCCGAGTTCGCAACGAAGGTTCCGCTGCTGCTCGAAATGTCGGCCTGGTCTGTGAACTGCCTTCCGGCATGGAGTTCATCAGTGCAGAAGGACCTGTCGAGTGCATGAAAGATGGCAGTGCACTCCACTTCCGCAACATTCCTGAAGTCGCAGCAGGTCAGACAATCACCTTGAAGGTTCATGTCGCCTGTGCTATCCCTGGCAGCATGAGATTCCGGGCACATCTCTCCAGCGAATCGGTTGCCGATCCACTGACAGCTGAAGAACTCACCAAGTTCTACGGCGAACAGTAACCGGAGAGCGGGTTTCCGCGATCAGGCGGTGAAATCAGACAGTGAAGTCAAAAGGCCATCGTTCAAGTGAACGGTGGCCTTCTTTCATTATGAACAATTCCCCAGCGCGAACGGTGCTACTTCTCTTTTCGCAGCCGACGAGAGACCGCTGCAGGTTCCTGCTTCATCATTTCAGGGAGCGCTGCAGCAACCAGCTGAACGTGTTGAGTATGACGCTCAAAATCCTGCTGCAGTCGCTTCACATCAGATGAATACCCCAGGCGCCGCGCGAGAAACACGAACTCATCACAGTCAAATGGGGGAACAGTCAGATCACTGGCGTCTCCACGAACCACCCGAAGTCCATCGATCACCCGACGAAAGAAGCGATACGCGTCACGCAGACCGACTCGAATGTCGCTGGGGAGCAGACCGTAACTTTCCAGAGCTTTCATCGCTTCGCGTGTGTTTGGCTCCCGAATCGCTTTATCGAGGTGACCAAACGTAATCTGCAGACCTTGGACGACGTACTCGCAGTCGACCAGTCCACCGGGGCTTAACTTGGCATTGAATGTCCCAGGGCGAATCAACTGACGAATCTGTTTCTCACGCATCGCCCTCATCGCCGCGACGTTAAATGGTTCACCGCGATAGATCAGAGCATCCCGAACCGCGACAATCTGACGGCCCAGTTCTTTGCTTCCGGCGACGGGACGTAACTTGACCAGCATCTGTCGTTCATATGGCCAGGCTTCGCCCCCAGGACCAAAGTACGATTCGAATGTCGATAATGAAACTGCGAGCGGCCCCGCTTTCCCGTACGGACGCAACCGGAGATCAATCTCGAAAATCCCTTTTCGTTTCGAGCGGATCGATCTGCGAAACTCATGCACAAACCGCTCGAAATATTCCGCATTCGAGACCACTTCCCGCCCGTCAGTCTGTCCGTCCCCCTGAAACAGAAACATCAATTCAATATCAGAGGCATACCCCAATTCCCGACCGCCAAACTTTCCGAGCGCGCAGAGACAATATTGAGCAACAGCACCCGAACTCGTACGCGGACACCCATGAATCGCCTGCAACGTTTGCTCGCAGATTTCCCGCGCCGCATCAACTGTCACTTCAGCAACAGTTGTTAGTTCCCGGCCAAACATCCCGAACTTGTCTTGGAGGCCAAGGATGTGCCGCATATCAGACCGCATCATTTCCCGGTCTTTAAAGGCATTCAACACATCCAGTTTTTGATGCTCGTCTGCCTTCGCGAGGAGAGAATGAAGTTCTTCCTCCAGCGATTCCCGATCTCGTGGCTGCTGCAGTCCATCCACATTCGTTACGACAGGGAACAGATTTTCGTGTTGCAAACGCAGAAAGTCATCCCACAGAAAATCACTGATCCCCAGTAATGCTGCAAGCGCTCCGAGAACTTCGGAGTCCTGCAACGGGCTCAATTGTTCCAGCCAATTCGGTTGCCGAAACAGATTCTCAAGAAACTGCTGAAAGTGAATGAGAGCGGAACCGGGATTCGGTGACTGCGGGAGAAAGTGGGTGAAATGTTTGATCAATACAATCGCCGCACGCAGTTCATTCAGACGGTCTGCATGCTGAATCCGCTGATGATGCTCATCCACAACGTACAGCGTATCGATCACTCGATTTCCCGATGATCGAATCATCATGCGAGTAATCGATAGGCCACTGATCGTAATTGCGTTGGTCAGTTCATACAGAAAGCCCGGCGAGTCTTCTCCCTGAATGTGCAGAATCGTCGCATTCACATCGCTCTCATTATCCAGTTCCAGCTCGAACGGGAACAACGTGATGGCCGAACGAGGAGCCGCTTCCATCGTTTCAGCCACACGCCGGGCAATCCGTCCTTGTGCTTCATTGAGTCCACGCTGATCAGACAACAGCAGCAACTCGTTCAGCTCGGATTCGAACTGTTCCCAGCGATCCGCCCCGAGAAACGGACTCTCCGACACTCCCGTTCGTCTGACATGAAAAACGTTGACAAACTTTCTGGGAGACTTCTTTTCGATAAACCGCCAGGACATGTCCGAATTCAGATCCGGATTCCCGATCGGAACAAGTGTCGTGGCTTCAGTCCAAGTAAAGACATTCCCGTAGATAATGTCTAAACCATAGGTAAACAACAGGCCACAGATCGCCGCGAGTTCTCCAATGCGATCAACTCCCACGACGGTGAGCTGTGCATAATCTTCACCACTATTAGCAACATGAATTCGTATGACATGCGCTGCATCGATCCGGCTTAACAACTCGGCATGTAACTCTTCATCTGTGGGAGAAAAGACTGCATGATAAGACTCGGCTGCATTTCCAAACTGAATCGTTGACTGCGATGCCGGGACATCAAGCGATGGCTGCATCGGGTGCTGATCATGATGGAGATATCGTTCGAAAATTTCGCGTACCGATCTCGAATGTTGCTCGTAATGCTCAAGAAACGACTTGGAGTCCGGAAAGTCCAAACGTCGTGCGAGGTAATCGAGATGCCGTTCTGAGCGAGGAAGTGTGTGTTCCTGCTTGTTGTGCATCAGCTGTAACGCATGCTCAATCGTTCGCAGAACAAGATACCCTTCTGTCAGACGCCGAAACTCCTCTGGGAAAAGGAGCTTCATCTCTGCAAGTCGAACAAGCCCCTCCAATGTATTCAGACAGCGAACCTCGGGAATCTCTCCCCCGTACACCAGCTGCAGAAACTGAACAACAAACTCAATGTCACGAATGCCGCCGGGGCCCGCCTTCACCTCTCCCCACTTCACTCCGCGGCGCCGTAACGATTCCTCAATCTTCTCTTTGGTGCCACGAATGCTCTTCCGAACAGCATCGATATCAACATGAAAAATTGATGGCTGCAAACGTGCCAGAGCCTGTTCCCCCAGCTGGAGATTCCCAGCAATCGGTCTGGCTTTTAACAACGCCTGTTTTTCCCAGAGTTGACCACTCCGGTTCAGGTACTCTGCCCAGTTGTCGATTGTTGTAACCAGCGCTCCGGCGTTCCCCCAGGGGCGCAAACGGAGGTCAACACGATACAGAAACCCCTGCCCTGTCGATTCGGACAGCACGCGAATCAACTTCTGCCCAAGCCCCCAGAATCGCTCGGCATCGCGGTCACAGATGAAGACAAGGTCGATATCAGAACTGTAGTTCAGTTCCTCCCCGCCAAGCTTTCCCATCGCCACAACAACAAATTGATCAAGCGAAAGCCCTTCCGCAGCGGCGAGAAACTCCAGTGCAATCTGAACAATGCCATCCGCAAGCAGTGCCAGTTGCAGCGTAATATTCTTCAGGTCCATCAACCCAAACGAATCGCACGCCGCCAGTCGCAGAAACTCCCACTGCTGAAATCGCCGCAGGTGGTCCATCGCCTCTGCGATCGTGGTCCCCTCCGTGAAATCACGCCTCCCATGCTCAACAAAATCGGCGCGGCTTTTGAATTCTGCGAGGCGTTTATGCGTCGTCAGTCGATCGAGATAATGCGGATTCCGTAAGAGAATTTCGGTCAGAAACTGACTTCCAACAAACAGCTTGACCAGAATTTCAACCGTGCGAGGCTGCTGAACCAACTTGTTCAACAACTGGTCCCGATCCCCTGTCGACTCCAGCAGGCGCTGAAGGTTCAACAAAGAGTGATCAGCTGACGTCGCATCCATCAACGCATACGACAATGCCGGAAAGATCTGAGAAAACAAGGCACGTTCAGAATCGTTCCGACACAATGCGCGGAATCGAGCGACTGCTCCTTGCAGATCATCAAACCCGATCGTCTTCAGAATCTCCAATGTCTTCTCTGATGGCGGTCCATCGGAGGAAAGAAATTCGAGAGCCGATTGGGGATCGATCATATGAAACCATCTCACCCGAGAGAGCTGATCGCTCTTTCAATAACGCAGCATTGAATCTGCGAACCCCGTTGAGGCAAACGAAGGATCACAGCAGTGCTGCAAACATGATACCCCATTCATTCAGATGGTCACGTTTAACATTCTTCCAGACGAATCCACCCACTGCGATGATGCTTCATCGAGGGGATGTTCCAACCGGGATCATGCAGAATCTCGGCCAGAATCTCGGTTGATTCCACGAGCCGCGGGCCTGGCCGATTGAAATACTGGTTTCCATCCGTCAGATAAACTCGCCCCTGACGCACGGCTCGTAATTCGAACCAGTTCGGATTTTCGAACAGAACACCTAACTCTGAAATCGTTCTGGGAATGTCGAACCCACAAGGCATAATTGCGATGACGTCCGGGTCAGCTGCCAAAAGTTCTTCCCATTCAAAATACGGAGAATGTTTTCCGGCTTCACACAGCAGCGGAATTCCCCCGGCAATCTCCACCAGCTCTGGAACCCAGTTCCCTGCGGACATCATCGGCTGCAACCATTCCAGACAGACAGTTCTGGGAGGCTTGGCCGCACGCCCGACAATGTTTTCCTTAATGTATTGAAGCTTGCCCTTCAGATCGGCTACGAGTTCGCTGCCGCGATCAGAAATTCCAAGAGCATCTGCGGTTCGCTGAATGTCGCTCCAGATGTCGTTCAGGCAATTCGGCTGTAACGCGATGAGCTGTGGTTGCGAGCCAACCATCTGACAAAGCGCCTGCTCGACGTCGGCCAGACTCACCGCGCAAACTTCGCACTGCGTCTGTGTGATGACATGAGTGGGCTGCAGTCGATTCAGTTCGTCGGCAAAAACTTTGTAGACAGACAGAGCATTACTGACCGTCGCTTTGACCTGTCGATCAATCTCAGCACTACTCGCGTTCACGTCAATGCACGGTTCAGAACAGACCGGCAACTGTTTGATGGATTCAGGAAAATCACATTCGTGTGACCGCCCGACCAATTGATCCTCAACCCCGAGAGCGACAGCGATCTCTGTGCCACTGGAAATAAGCGAAACAATACGATTAGGCATACAAACGACTTCTCTGCAAAGTCCGAAAACAACGCAATGATGATCATGAAACAGCCGCGATGACGCCTTGGTCAGCGACATCACGGCCCGTACAAATCACGGCCCGTAAGAATCGCAGTCTGCACACAGAGCGATCAAAACAAAACGTGGCCCCGTTAACACGGAACAGAATCGTCGCAGCACCTCAGTTCAAAGCTGCTGGTTGCACAACTGAACTGAGGGCCATATGAATCGACAAGACCAACCGTGCTTGAGGCCACTCACCTCTGCGACAAGGAGCCTACTTGCTGGACAATGGCAGGCTGATGCGTTTGCCTTCTCGACAGCTTTGATAGATCGCGAGAATCAGTTCCACACTCTTGCGACCTTCATAACCATCAATCAAAGGCTTGCGGCCAGTTTCGATGGCAGCGATAAAGTCTTCAAACTGCCGTTGATGCCCGAGGAACGAAATCGCTTTCGGGTCGGCAGCTCCGCCAGTAGTTGCACTTCCAGCACCAAATTCCGCAACGAGTTGTTCATCTTCTGGCTGAGGATTCTTGAAGTTCCACATCAGGATCGAATCCTGCTCGATAATTGCGGACCCTTCTGACCCATGAATTTCGGTCTTCTTCAGCAACCCCGGATAAACAGCGGTTGAGGCTTCCAGAGTTCCCAGGGCACCGTTCTTGAACTTAACAATCGCGGTTCCAACGTCTTCAACTTCAATTCGCTCGTGAGCCAACGTTGCTGTGAGTCCGCAAACCTCGGCGACGTCTCCCATGAACCAGTACAACAGGTCGACGTTATGAATCGCCTGATTCATATATGCGCCGCCGCCATCGAGCGCCCAGGTTCCTCGCCATCCGCCTTGATCGTAGTACTCTTGAGTCCGCCACCATTTCACATAGGTGTCACCCAGAGTCAATTTCCCAAAGCGACCAGCATCAATGGCTTTCTTCAATGCGATGTTCGCACCAGAGAACCGTGATGGCAGAATCGCACCGAGAAGAGTCCCGGCGGCTTCGCACGCCTGAATAATTGCATCACAGCGTTCGAGTGTAATTTCCAATGGCTTCTCAACCAGCAGGTGCTTGCCAGCTTTCGCTGCAGCCAGTGCAGGTTCAAGGTGTGCCCCACTCGGAGTACAAATTGTGACAACATGAATGTCAGCATTTGCCAACAGTTCATCGAGGTTCGAGTACGCAATACATTCAAACTCAGTCGCGAAAGCTGTCGCACGTTCGAGATTGTGGTTGTAACACCCGACCAGCTTCGCACCAGGAATTGCCTGAATCGCCTGAGCGTGAAACCGGGCGATCATCCCGGTACCAATGATTGCAAAACCAACAGCCATTGCTCTTTGACTTACCTGTAATCTGGACGTCTCATATCGTAAAAAAGTGACGTCACAAGGGCTTGCGTTCCTACAAACTTCTCCTAGAAAAGCAGTTCAGAGGCCGGGCGTCAACAGACGGCCGAATTTTGCTTCCCCTGTTCTACAGATCTTTCTCCAGCATGGGGACTTTTCCGAACAGGCATGGCAACCATACTGCAGACCAAATTCGAGTTTTTTTGCTGCAATTCCGACCAGTTTCAACGGTCAAACCGTGATTGGTAAAGTGTCTCCATTGCGACCATCGTGTCTGGAACATAAAAGAACACTTGCGAACATGTAAAAAGCAAGGAGTCTCTGTAGAGACGCCACTGCACGGGCCACATGCCGGGTAAACCGCCCGCGATCGTTTTATTCTGGAGATTCTTGTGCAGATCCCGCAGACCACTCTCGAAACATTGCAGAAGTACAACCAGCTGCACCTGGTTCAATTCTGGGACGAATTGTCGCAAACACAGCGTCAACAACTTCTTGAGCAGGTCGATCAGCTTGACTTCGCCCTGGTTCAGAAACTGACCGAATCAAATGAAGAAGCGACCCGTCCGGAAGACCTGCCTGCCGCTCGTGCAGCCCGCGCAACCTCTCCTCAAAAACTGATCCGTCTTCCCACCACACAACGCGAGCGCGATGCGCAGTTTGCAGCCATCGACGCAGGTGAAGAACTCTTGCGCGATGGCAAGATTGGAGCGATTCTTGTTGCGGGAGGCCAAGGATCGCGGCTGGGATTCAGCGCCCCAAAAGGGATGTACCCCATTGGCCCCATCAGTGATCGCAGCCTGTTCCAGATTCTCTGCGAACAGATTCTCGCCCGATCACGTCGTGCTGGCCACGCGATTCCCTACTTCATCATGACAAGCGAAGCGACGCATAAACAAACGGTCGCATTCTTTGAACAGCATCGCTACTTCGGTCTCAACGAAGACGATGTTTTCTTCTTCCAACAGGCATCCCTGCCAGCAGTCGATCAATCAAGCGGTCGCATCCTGATGGAACGCATCGACCGCATCGCCACCAGTCCAGATGGGCACGGCGGAATGCTGCGCGCCTTGCAGGCAAATGGCCTGATCGATGTCATGCGAGACCGAAAAATCGAACATCTGTATTACCATCAGGTCGACAACCCAACCGCCATTGTTTGTGATCCGGAGCTATTGGGATACCACGCCAACAATGGTTCGGAATTGACCACGAAAGTTGTGGCGAAAGTCAGTCCTGAAGAGAAAATGGGCGTCCTTGTCACCGTCGACGGGCAAACGCAGATTATTGAGTACAGCGACTTACCAGCGGAAGAAGCCCATCGAAAACAGGCGGACGGCAGCTACGTTTTCTGGGCTGGCAACACCGCGATTCATGTCTTTCAACTCGCCTTCATCGAGCGGTTGCTGAATGACGAACTGAGCCTGCCGTTCCACATTGCCCACAAAAAAATTGCGACGATCGACGCTCAGGGGAAAGAGTTCACTCCCGACAGTCCAAACGGCCGCAAGTTCGAACAGTTCATCTTTGACGCTCTTCCACAAGCAGAACTCGCTCTGGTTGTGGAAGGAGATCGGGCTCGGGAATTCAACCCAGTCAAAAACTCGGACGGAAACGATTCTCCAACAACCAGTCGGGCGGCTCTGCTCGCAATTGCCCGAAGCTGGATTGAATCCGCCGGGGGAACGATTGAGAACAACGTTCCAATCGAAATCAGCCCTCTTTACGCACTGGATCGGGAAGAAGTTCAGGTTCGTATCGAACCAGGACGGGTCTTTTCCAAGCCTACGATTCTCAACGACTTAGCGTAGACGCAAGTCGGGGAAGCAAGTCACACTTCAATCGCGGAACGCGCGATCCGAAGGGGCGCACCCCCTCCGCTTATACTTATGCGACTCGTGCCCCGCTTCCAAAACTGGCGTCCCCCCACCTATCACATCAAAGCCAACCAATCTCTCTTTCGACACATCTTTCTGACGCATTACGCCATAGGAATTCCAGCTTCGGAAGTTTTTTCGAGTTTGCGGATTGCACTGGCCGTACCTTTGGTAAGATGCAACGTGTCGAGGTGTCTGAGCCAGTGAGCGAAGTCGCCTGATGACACGATGTCACTCGCCAAAACTTTCCTCACTTGCCTGCCGCAATCCGTATCTGAATCCGCCGATTCATCTGCCCCAGAGTTTTCACACCTGAAAAACTGGGGAATCCCAGAGAGTCAGGTAAGCATTCACTCGCGATTTCAGTTCCACCACCCGCCGCAAGACACCTTGTTTTCCTGTTTTCTTTAGATTTGATGTTGTCGTAATTCCAACTTGATCGATATGGTTGAAGTGAATCTACCGATTGTGAGTCTTTTACTCACTCGTCTTTAATCAGTGCGAATTCGTCCAGATAATCGGACAATTCCACCAGCCGAAAAACACACGAACGCCAAAGGTGACGTAACTAGAACGATAAGCTCAGCGATTCAAACCATGCCGAAATATTCCCATGGCACGATTCAACTGGTTGGGGAACCACGAATCGAAACAGCCATGCACGCTGTAAACCAGCATATTTCATCACGGCTTTCGTTGAGAAAACAACAATATCCATACAGTGGGCAATCGGTTTCGACCTTTTAGTGGGAGGGTCAACTGTGATTCAGTTTTTCGCGTTCTATACGGTCGTAACCAGTATGGTGGGGTCACCATTGTTTGCGACGGCCCCTCCAAAGCCGGGTACTGCCCCGCTGGAGCCAGTGGTCTACATTAAGCCCAGTGACGAAGCAGAGCCTCCGGTTGAATTACTGGATGGCCCGCGAACCTCTGTAACTCCGGGGATTGTCAGCGGGTTGAAATAAAAGATTTCACCTGCTTTCGCAGCTTTCGCAAAGCTCCAAAAAGACATCCGGTTGAGAGCTGACGGTCAATTCAGCCTCGCATTCTTTCGCAACCAGACTGCGTGGACGCACAATCCAGCGCAGACATGTTTGCTCGAACCTGTTATCACAGTTGCTGTTGACGCACTTTTTGCAGGCCAGCCCTGTGACGTCAGACCTCTGACGGCGTCTCCCCAATTGGTGCTCAGGGCCATCCCCTGAGACGACAGGATGGAGCCTTGGCCCGATGGGTGTTCCCGTCTCTCAAATGTGGACAGTTGCCTCTTACGTTCTCGGTCAGAAACTGAGAGGGCGCAAACGATTCCCTCTTGTACTGATGCTGGAACCGCTGTTCCGTTGCAATCTTGCCTGTGCTGGCTGTGGAAAAATCCAATACCCGGCCAACATCCTGAAACAGAATCTCTCGGTTGAAGACTGCCTGAAAGCGGTCGACGAGTGCGGCGCCCCAATGGTCTCCATTCCCGGTGGCGAGCCTCTTCTGCATCCCGAGATGGACAAGATCGTCGCCGGCATCGTCGAACGCAAGAAGTATCTGTACCTCTGCACGAACGCGATTCTGCTGAAGAAACACCTGCCAAAATACACACCGTCGCGATATCTGTCTTTCTCGGTCCACCTTGACGGTCCTCGCGAGGAACACGATCTCGCTGTCTGCCGTGATGGGATCTACGACGTCGCCATCGAAGCGATTCAGGCCGCCATTGACGCCGGATTTCGGGTCACAACGAACACAACCGTCTTCAACAACAGTGATCCGGAAAAACTGCGAGAGATGTTCGACACCCTGATGGGAATGGGTGTCGAAGGGATGATGCTTTCTCCCGGTTATCAGTACGAGAAAGCGCCAGATCAGGAGCACTTCCTGAGTCGCGACGAAACTTTCCGACTGTTTCGCCGCATTCTCGACAAACCGAAGAAATCCTGGGTCTTCAATCAATCTCCTCTGTTCATGGAGTTCCTGAAGGGGAACTGGAAGCTCGAATGCACACCATGGGGGAACCCAACCTACAACCTGTTTGGCTGGCAGAAACCGTGTTATCTGCTGCAGGATGGGTACGCCAACAGCTTTCAGGAGCTGATGGAAACCGTTGACTGGGACGCATACGGTCGGGCCAGCGGAAACGAACGCTGTCAGGACTGCATGGTTCACTGCGGCTATGAACCATCAGCCGTCAACGCCACCTTCGGGACACTCTCTGGATTATTCGCTTCGGCTGTGGGGGTTCTTCTTGGCCCGCAGGCAAACAAAAAGTTGCCTGACCTGCCTCCCAAAGCAAGTGTCAGCCCGGCGAGCCTTGTCCACCTGACATTCCCTGAAAGAGAGTCTGTTTCGAAGCCGCATTTCGAGACACAAACAGCAAAAGACAAAACTCCGGTCTAACTCCATGCGAGCCCATTGACCGAACAGGTCTGCTGTGCCGGTATACTGAGCCGTTCTACAGCCCCACCTGACCGGCAACCATCTGATAGAGGATCGGAACGAGGAAGTACAACCCGACTCCAATTCCCCCGACGATCGCAAGCCAGACGACCAATGCGAAGGCGCCCAACGCACTATTCACAGCGTTGCGGACACGCCGCCAGATCGACAACCGATCATACTGTTTCGCAAGCTTGTTATACTCTGCGGCCAGATTCGAATTCCGGGAGTTGGCCCGTTTGCGGACCAAAAACTTCCGGAATTCATCATCAAACACCGGAATCTGAGCCAGTGGAAGGAACGGGCCTTTTGCCTGCAAACTTGCCTTCGCCTTTTCATTCAGACGATCAGACTTAATCAGGGTAAGAATCTGAGGCGCGGTAAGCCGGTCAATCTTCACCTGCTTCCCGTCTTCAGTCCTCAGATACCATTGACTCTCGGGATTCGCCACTGGACCACCAGGACGCCCGGAGTTTGTTGTTCCCATCGGCTTCGTCGCCGCATTTGCACTGGGAGAAGTCCCCACCCGACGCGCAACGGTTCGATTCTCTGCATCAATGAAACTGAGTGCCTGCCCCGCCAGCCCCAGACTTTCCAGATCACGCACAAACTCTTCGCAACTCTGGTAACGATTTCTGACATCCGAGGCCATGGCCTTATCGATCATCAGCGACAATCGCTCTGGCACCTGATTGTTGAGTCGGTGGACGGGCGTGAACTTTCCCTTCTCTTTATTCGCAATCAGATCAACAAGCGACTCCCCCGAGAATGGAGTCTTTCCAGAGAGGAAATGATACAGCGTGCACCCCAACGCATAGACGTCGCACCGACGGTCAACGTGCTTGGCATTCCGCGCCTGCTCCGGTGCCATGTAATGCGGCGTCCCCAATCCGGTTCCACTTTGAGTCAATGACATATCCGTTTCATCAACGGCTTTCGCGAGACCAAGATCAGAGAGTTTCACCAGCCCTTTTTTAGTCACAAGAATGTTGTCTGGCTTCACATCGCGATGCACCATATTCAATTCATGAGCATGATGAAGAGCTTCCCCGACAATGATCGTCACAAGCAGAGCATCACTCACTGAGAGTTGCTTCTGAATGTTCAGCCAGTCCTGCATACTGCGGCCGTCGACCAGTTCCATGGCAACAAAGTGCAGTCCTTTATCTTCATCAACGGCGTAACAACTCACCACATTCGGATGATGAATTTTGGCCATTGATCGGGCTTCACGCACGAAGCGTTCTACAAACCCCGGTTTGGCCGCCAGCTCTTTTGACATGACTTTTAAAGCACAGTCACGATCCAGGCTCACCTGATGAGCGAGGTAGACAACTCCCATCCCGCCTTTCCCCAGTTGCTTCTTGACCTCGAAGTCGCCAAGACGAGGGATCTTCTTTTGAATATC
>JBEBTF010000025.1:0-31216 GCA_040393865.1 Planctomicrobium piriforme
GCGTTCAAACAAACCTTCGAAGCTCAAACGCAGTGCATAACACCAAGTGTTACCAAGCCTGCTTTCACCAAACAGGCTGCTGCACGGCCACTCGATAGACCGGAACGGTCTTAGGCGTCCTTGCCCCAGAGACATTCGGCGATCCAGTCGAGGTCGTCGACCTGCTGCTTGCGGGCGACATCGGGAGTTGCTGCGCCTGCCGAATTCAATGCGTTCAGGACAATCAAGCGCATCACACTGGACAGCGGCGTCCCTGGCTTTTGCGAGAGCGCCCGACGAATCATGGCGTGATTCCGATTCAGAATAACTTCGTTTTCCTGAGGCCCTTCACTCTTAAAGTGCGTTTCAATCAAGCGCTGAAACCCTTTAGGAATCTCACCTCTCTGTTTCATCTCATCGAAAGATCTGGCCAGCTCATAGCGTTCATTCAAAAATGCCATGACCGGCTGATCACTCCGGAAGGAACCCACCATCACTTTCGCCTGAATACTTCCGAGAAACTCCCGCCATTGCGGATCAGCATCTTCCAGATCACTGACCCCCAGAATAGTTGACGCGAACCCCGGCGCACTTGGCGTCGCGACTCGCAAATCAGAAACCAGCCCCTGCGCGTGATCATCATGTGCACACTGAGCGAGCAGTGATTCTTCAAAGCTACGGAAGGTATGCACGCAAGGGACATCGTGTTCCGAAAACAGCGAGTTCACCCAGCGTTCCTGACGTCGATCAGTGTTGTACCAGACGACCCGATCGGCCTCTTCTTCATAAAGCGGATCAGCTGGGGAACGGTCCAGAATCTGATCGATCGTTAATGGCCCATGTGACGTTGGCAGCCGATAACAGGTTCGCAGCAGCGCCCGCAATCTTGGGTTCTCCAGCGCGGCTCCGGCAAACGTATATCGATGCCAGTTCACGACCGCTTCCAGCCGCGCAGGATCAGACTCCTGCAAATGGGTGAAATGCTGAAAAATCCGATCTTCAAGGGTCGCCCTGATGCGCTGGAAATGCTCATCCCGAACGAGGTCTTCACGACTGGTTGTCGGAGAGCTGTCATGAAGCTCCAGGCATCCCCGCAGGAAGGTCGCCCATGTGGGAATCAATCCCTGAATTTTGCGTGAGATCACCATGCGGCGCACAGTGACCATGACCGTCGACTTGTCTGTGAACCCCGGCACCCGTTGTGGTGTGACATAGAGCGCTCCGGCAATCGACGCTGGCTTTTCAACGCGAATCGGAATCACGTCAATCGGGGCTTCGTCAAAATATTCCTGCAATGCCAACTCGGTTGCTTCGTAATCCTGCGACGGCTCAAACCAGGCCGCATGAATGACGTTCACCCGTTTTGATTTTCCATTCAGATAGATCGGAATCGGCAGGAAGTCCGCATACTCGCGGATAGCCTTCTCCATCGCCTCCGGTTTCTCCGCCAGAACATAATACTCCGGCTTCAGATGCAGCGTGACGCTGGTGCCCGGCTCACCACGATCGATGTAGGCGATCGAAATTTCGGTTCCTGCACCTGCCTCCCACAGCACGCCAGACTCTGCACTGCCATGGCGACTGGAAACTGTCAGCCGATCAGCCAGCATAAATGCGCTGAACAGTCCGACACCAAACTGACCGATCAGATCGCCACGATCTCCGACCCCGCCAGCCGTGTCCGGGACTTCTGCCGACCTTTTAATCAGCCCTGTGATCCCGGACCCCACCGTGCCGAGATAGTCTTCCGCATCTTTGGGAGTCAGACCGATCCCGTCATCGTGGAAGGTAATTGTGTGATTTTCAGGATTCTGACTCACATCAATTCGGCCGCGAAAATCAAGATCCTGCCGCCGGCGGCGCATGATGGCATCGTGAGCATTCTGCAGCATTTCGCGTATCGGAGTGTCAGGGCGGCTGTAAAGCGACGCGCCCATGATGTCGATGACACCAGCAATATCGACTTTAAATGGAATTTGACGTTGCCACTGTGTCATGACTGCTTCCGCACGAGACAAACCTGAGTCGGCAGAACGCCGCTCATCAATTCTCTCAGATATGAAAATTAAAAACAGGATGCACTCAATCCAGACAGATTTACGAAACTTGTCTCCGGATGCAAACCGACCATCTGAAATAAATGACTTGTCTCAGAGATGACCTATTTTGTTAAACTCACCAACATTGTGAGCAACGGTGAGTCGTCCCCTGAGGAGCGGTCACCGACTCAATCGGATTTCAGATGATGCTCGACCCCACGCTCCGGGGAAGCAGAACAGATGCGGTTTGCCGGCGAGGAGATTTGATTGCTTGATTTTTCGATGAGAGGAGCGGAGGTCAAACGACTCGCAGCCGAGACACGACGCGAACCAGGCAATAACTGGAAGCGCTGGGGCACGTACCTTGCCGAACGACAATGGGGAACTGTTCGCGAAGATTATTCTGCAAACGGTGAACCCTGGCAGTACTTCACCCATGATGACGCAACATGGAAAGCCTACCGCTGGGGTGAAGATGGAATCCTGGGCTGGACCGACCGACAAGGGCGTCTCTGTTTCGGGCTCGCCATGTGGAATGGGAAAGACCCCATTCTGAAAGAGCGTCTCTTCGGATTGAGTGGCCCTGAAGGGAACCACGGCGAAGACGTCAAAGAGTGCTACTACTATCTGGATGCAACTCCAACGCATTCGTATGCAAAAGGGCTCTATAAGTATCCTCAAAATGAGTTCCCCTATTCCAGACTTGTTCACGAGAACATGGCTCGGGGACGGGATCAGCCTGAGTTCGAACTGATCGACACCGGCATCTTTGACAATAACGAATACTTCGATGTCTTCGTCGAATATTGCAAAGGTTCACCGGACGACATCCTGATTAAGGTCACAGTTGCCAACCGCGCCGCCAAAGCCGCCACGTTGCATCTGTTGCCTACGTTCTGGTTCAGGAACACATGGTCCAATCCAACCACAATTGAAAAGGACATTCCGAAGCCGTCACTGGTTCAAATCAGCCAGGACTGCATTCTTGCCGAGCATGCGACACTCGGAAACCATCATATCTATGCAAGCCCTGGCCCACGCGGAGCACGTCCCCGCTGGCTGTTTACCGAAAACGAAACCAATACGGGAAGAACGACTTCTCCTCAGAATCTTCGCCCGAACTGCAAGGATGCGTTTCACCTTTATCTGACGAAAGGCATGAAACGCGCCATCGCCCCAGAGCAAAAGGGAACCAAAGCTGCTGCCCTGCACGTTCTGAATGTTCCGGCTCATGGCTCCACCGAAGTCTGTTTTCGCATTTGTGCAGAAGAAAGCATTCCGCGAGAAGCCTTTGGTGAAGGGTTTGAATCGATCTTCGAGCAGCGAATTGCCGAGGCGGACGCATTCTATGATTTCAAGTTCGGCTCGAATTTGAACGTTGACGAACGCAGAATCATGCGTCAGGCCGGCGCAGGTCTCTTCTGGAGTAAACAATTCTATTACTACTCCGTCGATGACTGGCTCAAAGACGGCCCTGCACGTCCGCCACTTCACAGAAGCCATCTCCCTCGGAATGGAGACTGGTCTCATCTGATGAATCACGACGTGATTTCCATGCCGGAGAAATGGGAATACCCATGGTATGCTGCATGGGATTCCGCGTTTCACATGATTCCATTTTCGCACCTGGACATCGACTTTGCCAAAGAGCAATTGATCATGTTCCTGCGGGAATGGTACATGCACCCGAACGGGCAGATCCCGGCATATGAGTGGAACTTCAGCGATGTGAATCCGCCTGTCCATGCCTGGGCCTGCTGGAGAACCTATCAGCGAACTGGACCACCCGGACAACGCGATCGAGTGTTTCTGTCACGTGTGTTCCAGAAACTTCTGCTGAACTTCACGTGGTGGATCAACCGGAAAGACGTCCGCGGGAAACACATCTTCACCGGTGGCTTCCTCGGGCTCGATAACATCGGTGTGTTCGACCGTTCAAAACCACTTCCCACAGGGGGGCACCTTGAACAGGCCGACGGCACTGCATGGATGGCGTTCTTCTGCGCCAGCATGTTGTCGATTGCATTCGAACTGGCAGACGGGAACCCTGCATACGCAGACACTGCCTTCAAGTTCTTCAATCACTACATCTCCATTTCCGAGTCAATGAATTCATTGGACGGATCTGGGCTATGGGATGAAGCAGACGGATTCTACTACGACCACCTGCACGTTGGTGGCCAGAGCATCCCGTTGCGAATTCGATCGATTGTTGGGCTCATCCCACTCCTGACCGTAGACGTAATCGACGAACGCATCGTCAATCAGTTGCCGGAATTCAAACAGCGCGTCGACTGGTTGAAGAAACACCGTCAGGATCTGGGGACGTTCATGACGTTCCTTGATCGTAGCGAAGAAGAAGGCCAGAAGCAGGGACTCTGGTTGCTGGCAATTCCTACTCGCCAGCGACTCGAAAGCATTCTCCGATACATGTTGGATGAAGAAGAATTCCTGTCTCCATACGGAATTCGTTCGATGTCCAAATACCATGAGAAGCACCCGTTCAAGTTTCACCTGAACGGGCAGGACATGACCGTTTCTTATGTCCCTGGCGAATCAGACAGTGGAATGTTCGGAGGCAATTCGAACTGGCGTGGGCCAATCTGGTTCCCGCTCAACTACCTCATCGTCGAAGCACTGGACCGATACCACACGTTCTATGGTGATTCGTTCACAATCGAATGTCCGACTGGTTCCGGAAACATGATGAATCTGGGACAGGTCGCAGACGAAGTACGTCGTCGACTGGTTCGACTCTTCCTTGCAGATGAAGAGGGACAGCGCCCGAGCTATGCCCGAGGCGATCGATTCCTGAATGATCCGCACTGGAGAGAACTCGTGCTGTTTTACGAATACTTCCATGGCGACACCGGGCGAGGGATGGGAGGAAACCATCAAACTGGATGGACCGCCCTGGTTGCCCCGATCATGGAACACCTTGCTCGCCAAAGGAATTCGTCCAGCGAACAGCATCCTCCGGCAACGTAAACTCAGTGGTTCAGGTAGCGAGTTGAGTAGAACGCGTGAGCATTCCGCCAATCTTCCCCCTGCCCTGAAATTTGAATGCCCCGTCCGGTATCCGTGCCGACGGGGCATTTTTCTCCTACAAATCGGTTCAAACACTTCAATCCCTGTCGGTTTCACGAAACCACGGGAGGAATCACGGTAGATCAAATCTCAAAATGGTCTAAAATACCGCTGATCTGCGGTGACGATCCCTTAGACCGGTTCGTTCTCTGCATGGCCGCTCAGTAAACTTCTCGACAGAGAATGGCTGAATCCGCGTGCCAGATACGCTACGAAATTTCGAGAACTGCTTTAGAGAACCAGAGTCCGGGCGCAATCGGAAGGCCTTCACAAGATGAAGTGGTCACTCGTTCCTTTGGATGGAAGCGCGCCCATCATTCTGGACCGAGCAATTCTGTTTTTCGGCCGTGGGCAGGAATGTGACATCGTGATCACAACCAGCCGGAAAGTCTCCCGAAAACATTGCTGCGTTGCCCAAATCGATGATCGTTTCGTCATTCGTGATCTCGGCAGCATGAATGGCGTTCGAGTCAACGACACGCGCGTCACCTCCGAAGCCTCACTGAATATCGACGATACCTTGTGGGTCGGTGACGTCGGATTTCGGGTTGCTCGCGCAGGTCAACCGGCTTCCAAGAAAGCCCCTCCTGCGACCATCGCTCCAACAATCACGCCTCAACCTCCTGCGGTAATCAACCAGTTCCCCAGCAGTGAAGTTCCAATTGCGATTCCTCTCCCGGAGTCTTTCGGCGCGGCCGACAACGTGACTCCAGAGAATGAATTTAAGGTCGCAGACGAAGAAAACCATTAGGCAGTGCCGGTCGAGCAGATCGCCGCGCCCCGTGTCTCCCCATTCGGCGCGTCTCGCATTCCCGCGTTCCGATCTGACGCAACTCTTTTCTGGCATTCTCTGCCAGACGCAACTCGATTGGGCGAAATGCCCTGCGATGCCGCAGAGATCACCTCGACACAACCGGCAATCCCGCTAAAATCAACACGATTATGCAGAACCAATCCTGACGTTGTGTTTCATGCTGGATTTCCATCCAACATCTCCGGTTCAGTCAGCACCCGCCGGCACTTTCCGCCACGTTGCGGAGTCTTTCATCTTATTGGCGGTCGCGGTCATTCTCTTTCGCGGATTTGCCGCTGAAGGCTTCATGATTTCCACCGGTTCCATGGCCCCAACTCTGTTAGGGTATCATCGCCGGGTGGTCTGTCCGGAATGTCAATTCGAGTTTGCCAGAGGTGCAGCCCCCGCCAACGATGAAGGAGCTCAACGTATCGCTCAGGCGAATTACGATATCGGGCTCGAGATTCCAACTGAAATTCGTTGTCCCAACTGCTCTCTGACCGACATTGATTTCGCAACACTCCCGCGAACGGAAGGGGATCAGCTTCTCGTTCACAAACATGCCTACGAGTTCCGTGATCCACGGCGCTGGGAAGTGATTGTCTTTCGTAACCCTGCTGACCCGCGACAGGCATATGTCAAACGCGTCGCCGGACTTCCAGGGGAAACAATTGAACTGCGAAACGGGGACGTCTTCGCAAATGGAGAACTTTGTCGCAAACCGCTTCCAGTCCAGCGGAGCATGAAGATCCCGATCGCCCGATACAAGAATCGAACCTCCGGGACCGACCCGGACAGCTGGCCGGGGTGGTCAGCAAGGGAACCGGATTCTGCATGGAAACTGGAGTCATCCCAGCTCACCATCGACCGGCTGGGAGATGAGTTCACTCTTCATACCGATTGGGTCGACTATCAGCATTGGATTCGAGCTGGCGGACAACATCGCTCACAGGTGTCATTGACGAAGTGGCCGCGAGAAATTGACCTCAATGACGATCGATACTCTCGATTGAAATACGAAAATGGGGTCGTCACCTGTAGCGGTGTGATGACGGACGTAGAACGTCGAAGATGGCTCGCAAAATCAGACTCTGCCGAATTCCACGAGGCGATTAACACGCTTTACGAACGTTCGCACGTTGCTCCGATCGTCGATGATTCAGGTTACAACGCCATCACAGAAGGCAATGAGTTCCCGGTCGACGAGTTCTTCCTGACACTGACCTTGAAGAATGTCCGCGGGCCGGGCTGTTTTGCAATGGAGCTGTTGAACTCCAGTAATCGCTTTACTGTCACTCTCGACTTCACCCAGAGAGAGTGCCGTCTCACTCGTAACAACGATCCGATTCCGGTACGCGTTGGCCCCTTGAATCCTTCCCGGGCAGAGCAGGATTTTCATCTCGAATTCTCGACGTTCGATAGTCAGGTTGCGGTCGCAATTAACAGCAAAGAAGCCTTCGCCCCCTTTGCATTTGAAACGCAAGGAGATACCAAGTCAGTGACATTGCCAGCCCGATTCGGAGTCTCTCAGCTGGCATGTGACGTTGTCGATGTCGAACTCTCCCGCGATGTCTATTACACGCCGGTGCAAAACCCAGACTCTGTCACCACTCAATTGGGATCAGACGAGTTCTATGTTCTTGGGGACAACAGCCCGGTTTCTGTAGATAGCCGGGTCTGGGATGATCCAGCCGTTCCTAAACGGGCATTGATCGGCAAGCCACTGTTCGTGCACCTGCCCTCTTCCACGAAACGCATTCTGTGGAACGGGAAAGCTCACGATTTCCGTGTTCCTGATTTCGCACGTTCACGCATCATTCGATAGAGATCTGGCAATAGACCGTATCGGTCTATCATGTGGCCGCGCAGCAGCCTTCTCAATAGGAGAAACATTGAATCCCGCGTGCCAGATTCGCCACACGATTTCTAGAAGTGCTCTAGATCACGCAGAAACGAAAACAGGGCGACTCAAATTGCTTGAGTCGCCCTGACAATCTCGAATGATCGCTTAACGGCCATCGGCAAATCGCCTGCTGGCCGATTAACTATGCTGCGGCTGATTCGTCATTTGTGAAAAGCTTCTTCTCACCACGAACGATCTCAGGCGTAATCACATAGTGCATCCCTTTGCCGCGTTCAGGCAGTTCGTACATGATGTCGAACATCACGTTTTCAACCACACTGCGAAGTCCGCGGGCACCGGTTTCCTTTGCTCGGGCGATTCGGGCAATTTCCCGCAACGCCTGAGGCTGGAACTCGAGTCCGGCACCTTCCATCTCGAACAGCTTGGCGTATTGACGCATCAGCGAGTTCTTAGGCTCGGTCAAAACGTGCATCAACTCATCTTCAGAAAGCGTCTGCAGCGTGCTGAGCACAGGCAGACGGCCAAGCAGTTCCGGAATCAGACCGAATTCCAGAACGTCTTCGACAGTCGCATGTGACAACAGTTGACGACGCTGTTCTTCTTCGTCTCTGGCACTTTGACCAAAGCCAATCATCTTACGGCCAAGACGTTTGGCGATGATGTTCTCCAGACCAACGAATGTTCCGCCGCAGATAAACAGGATGTTTGAGGTATCAACCTGAATATACTGCTGTTCCGGGTGCTTGCGGCCCCCTTGTGGTGGAACATTCGAAACGGTTCCTTCGAGCATTTTCAGCAGCGATTGCTGAACGCCCTCTCCGGAGACGTCTCGGGTGATCGACACGTTCTGGCTTGTCTTCCCAATCTTGTCGATTTCGTCGATGAAGATGATCCCACGTTGTGCAGATTCGATTTCGAAATCGGCTGCGTGCAACAGTTTCAGGATCAGGTTCTCAACGTCTTCACCGACATAACCAGCTTCGGTGAGCGTTGTCGCATCACCGATGGCAAACGGAACCTGCAGGAACTTGGCAATCGTTCGTGCAAGCAAGGTTTTTCCGGAACCGGTTGGTCCGATGAACAGGATGTTGGACTTTTCGATATCGACATCGTTGTCCACATCTTCAACCAGCATCAACCGCTTGTAATGGTTGTGGACAGCGACCGCCATTGTTCGTTTAGCGTGCGTTTGTCCAATAATGTACTGATCAAGGTGCGCCACAATCTCACGAGGTGTGGGAACCTTCTGGAATAACTTTTTGCTCTCTCCGCGACGGCGGCGATCCTGGTCCAGAATTGACTGGCACAGATCGATGCATTCTCCGCAGATGTAAACATCGCCGGGGCCTTCCACCAATGGGCCGACATCCCGATAGCTTTTGCCGCAAAATGAACAGTTGGCGTTTTTCTTGCCTGTTCCTTTACGGCCAGCACTAATTTCCTTGGAGGTCATGTAGAACCCTTTAAGGCTTGTGTTCGAGTGGGTCTCGAACTAATAGCTGCCCGCTCGCCCCCTCCATGTTCGGCAACGGGTAAACGATACGGAGATCGTCATCTTGAACGTGCACACGCGATATCACATTCATGTTACTGCAATTCTGCAGTCTGTCTGTGATATCCACTCCTTCAGGCTGATCGCGGTTGAATGAGTCCCAAGAAACGTTCTTGTTTACGGAATCATCTCGCTACGAACAGACCTGCACTTTCTATCTGTCTATTATCGTTCCACATGCCTCCGACAGTGTCGAAAATTTGTGGAAACGAACGTCATGACGTTGCGGAAGCGACTTGTTGCGAATGAGGCGGGAATTTTGCAAAAAAAACTGTCGAACACCCGTCGCAACCAATCTCATCCAGATCTCGCCTCAAATCACACTAATCCGTTTTTTTGATTTTTGCGACTCGAAACGTTCCCCTTGATGGATCGGAATTCCTCCTCCGACAAGTCACCTCGCTGTTTCAATTCCTGAAATTCACGAATGATTTCACTGTGATCATCGACAGGATCGTTACTACCCCGATACCAGGCACGAATCCGATGGACGAGCACTGCTAAAACGACCAACGCAACTGCCAGGCCAATTGCATAGAAAGCCTGAGAATTGATGAACTCCTGGAACTTCGCAGCTTCCCCTCCCATAGTGTTCCTGCACTTCCTGCCACTGAAATAGAGTCAAGTTGCATTATCTACTGGTTAAGTTGCCGGAACAAGTTCTGAGTGGCGATTTCTGCCTTAACCGTACGTTCCGTCGAATTTCAGTTTCTCGACAAAGATGCAGAAAATTCAATGGGAATTTGGAGAATTCACAATTGCTATTCCCTTTTGTCGGTTTGATTTCCGCTGAAGGTTCTCCTGCCCTCCCTTTTCCACTCACCCGACAGCACATAGACGCCGATGGCATTCATCTGACGGCTTTCGGTGCGTCCATACGAATACGTTCAACATCTCCTTCTTCAATTCAAACGTCACCGATACCAGGTGACGAGTTCTCCTCATTATTTATGAGGACTCATTGAAGAGAGTTGAAGCACGTCGACCATTGGACGCCCGGGTTTTACGGTGAGATGGTGGAAGGACGAAAGATGATTCAGACTGTTCGCGACGTTGCCTTGCGGGCTTCAGCCACTGCGCTGCCGGATCAGGCAATCAGCGAAGCTGAACAGCAATTGATCGCGCACAACACAAGCGAGCTCTATGTTATTGATAAGGAAGACCGCTTGCTGGGCGTGGTTTCTGATCACGAAATCCTGCGTTACCGACTGATGGGCGGCGATGGTCGCACCAATATTGCTGCGCTCATGTCGCCTGTTCACTCCAGTCTGGAACTGACAGATGACATTGAATCAGCGGCTCGACAGCTGAAAGAACATTCATACGCATCATTACCAGTAGTCCAACAAGGCCGTCTCATCGGGCAACTGGGCCGACTCCATCTCCTGCGAATTTTCGCAGAGAGTGGAACCTCGCTGATGAGTGAACTTCTCCCCGTCGCTCATCCAACATTGACCGGACCGAAATTTGCGCAAGCAACTCAGATCGCATGGGGAATTCCTGAGCGCTCAAAAGTGCGAGTTAAATCAATCTAACGTTTTTCGAGAAGATTTCGTGGCATTCCGTTCATTCCGGCATTTAGCCAAGTCGATACAAAGAACGAGAGGATGCCTTCCAAAAGTGTCTGATTGGCATTCCAGATTGCGGGCACAACACGTCAATTCGTAACCGCAATGACATCTGAAGGCCGGGGGGCTTTCGTAAAAGGGGGCAAGGATGCGCCAGTTTGCAAAGATGACGTTGTTGCTCGCGCCACTAATGGTTGCTTCGGCAAGTGGTTGTGCAACTTCAAACTATCTCACAGGGTCGAGAAAACCTGAGTCGCCGGCTTCCCGAATCGATCGCCTCGTCGCTTCAGCAGCAGAATATGAACGTAACGGCCGGCCAGAAGCCGCCATGAGCATCTATGAATACGTTCTGACTCAACAGCCGGAAAACAAATACGCTCAGCAACGGCAGGAACTGCTTGCCAAACGCGGTATCGAATCAAACAGCCGCGAACTGAAGAAGAGCCTCCGCAATCAGATTGCTCCGGGGACACCGGATGTTCTGATGGCGACGCGACGCAAAGCTGAAGAAAAAACAGCGGAAGCGACTCCTGCACAGATTGCGGCTCGAACTCAGCAGCCGGAACGTGCCATTGCCGCAGCCACGCCTGCCGCAGAAAAAGTTCCTGCTGACATCATTCCTGCTGACATCGACATTATTTCGAAGCCGACTCAGGCCGAGAAGCCATCAACACTCGCTTCTGTTGATGAAGACTGGGTGAAAGCACCGGCAACGACTCCAGACGCCAAACCGGCCACACTCGCCTCGTCATCAAAAGATATGAATGACGATTGGGCCACCGTCATTTCCGCTGCGAACACCAAAGCAGAATCCAAAGCGGAACTCGCGGCAGCCAGTTCCGAAGAAGAGAATGACTTCAAGACCGTCTCGGCGACAGTTGCAGAGAAGCCTGCTGTCGAGAAGAAAGTGGACTGGGGCACAACAGACATCACCCGAGATCAAGTGCTTGCCGTGGCAGCCAAACCGCTCCCACTGGATGAGAGCTGGACCAACACACGACTGGTCGCACTGTGTGATGGACTGCCGGAAGAACTGATCCCACTTGTTGAACGACTGGAAAGCAGCGTTGCTATCGATCGAGTTCTTGCTCTGCAGGAACTCGGCGAACATGGCCAAAGTGCCCGTGCAGCAACCGTTGCCGTTCACGCTCTGCTGGAAGACCGCGAACCAATCGTGGCAGTCTATGCCGCATCGACACTGCGTGACATCGCAGACGACGCATGGAGTTCAGTGCAAACTCTGTCCAAGCATCTGAAAAGCAAAGACGAGCAGATCGTCCGCCTGTCTGCTTACCTGCTGGGACGAATGGGCCCGGAAGCAGTGGAAGCAGTCAAAGAACTGGAAGCAGTTCGAGATGCTGGTAACAGTCTGACCAATCTGCACGCCGCTGAAGCACTGACCCATATCACTCCAGAGGATCGTGAGTCGTTCACAAAACTGAACGACGCCATGAAGAGTGACGATGGCAGCATCCGCTGGTTTGCAGCAGTCTCGCTGGGGAGTGTTGAAGGAACCTGTGAACAGGATGCCGCCAAAACTCTCGCTCTCGCTCTCAAAGACAGTGAACCGCAAGTTCGTGCCGCAGCTTGTTTGAGCCTTGGCGGACTTGGAGATCACGCACAACCTGCGATTGCAGAGTTGGAGAATGTCGCCAAATCAGACGCACCTGAAGTCCAGGCAGCAGCAGAAACAGCGCTCGCCTGCCTCCGCGGGTAATCAGGTTCAGACGATCAATAACAAAACAAACGGCGGATCAGGATTCATTCCTGCCGCCGTTTGCCCATTTCAGGTGCGTCCATTCACACTGAATTCTGATTGCGATTGATCTCGTCGCGAATCCAGTTACTTCAACATCTCGTACTTCTTCATTTTGTTATAGAGCGTCACCCGGCTGATCCCGAGATCAACAGCGGTACGCGTGCGACTGAAGTTGTTCTTCAGCAGAGCCTGTTCAATGATTTCCCGTTCTGAGAGTGCGACCTGCCGCTCCAGCGACTGATTCGTATTTGTCGCTCCTCCTCCAAGTTGAACGGACGCATCATTCGTAGGACCATAATGGCCTGACAACACGTGCGATGGCAAATGCTCTTTCGAGAGAACCCCATTACGGCAGTAGATCACCGCACGTTGAATCACATGCTCCAACTCACGGACGTTCCCCGGCCAAGGGTAGCTCAACAGCGCATCCAGGAGTGAATCATCGATTCGCTGAATGGAGATTCCGTGCTTCTGTTGAAACCGTTGAATGAATTTCTTTGCCAACGGAATGATGTCCACTTTTCGCTTGCGCAGTGGAGGAATTTCAAACTTCAACATGTTCAGACGATAGTACAAGTCAGGGCGAAACTTCCCCTGCTCCACAAGCGGCTGCAACTCAAGATTGCTCGCCACCACCAGTCGGGCCTGCGACCGCAGCGTCTGATTCGACCCCACAGGCTCGAACTCTCCGGTCTCAATGACTCGCAATAATTTCACTTGCTGCTCTGGCCCCAGAACATCAATTTCGTCGAGCAGAATCGTGCCTCGACGAGCCGCGAGAAACTTTCCTTCCTTCTCGGCATGGGCACTTGTGAACGCCCCTTTCACGTGCCCGAACAATTCGCTTTCCAGCAAATCGCGAGGCAGCGCACCGCATGCGATATGCAGAAACGGTTCACTCTTGCGCGGGGACGATTCATGAACCAGATTCGAAAGGAAGGTTTTCCCGGAACCGGTTTCACCAATCAAAAGAATGGTCACGTCATGACTGGCCGCCACCATGAGATCATCGAGCATCTGTGTCAGCTCTGGTGATCGGGTTTCAAACCGTCGAGTCACTCCCTCAAAGACCGCTTCCGGCGTTGGAGTAGACAACCCGTTTCCCATAGCAACAGGAACCGTCGGGGCTGGCTGCACCGGGGCAGTAACTTCCGCTTTGCCGTTTGATCGCAATTCATCGAGAGTCCGCGAGATCATCGCCCGAATCTCAACCGCACTTGGTGGCCCCAGATACCGAGTCACTCTGGGGTTTGTCATATGTTCCACAAAAAGCTGTGGGCTGCGCGGAGACAACAACAGAATGACATGGCTCTCTGGATGAGTCATTTCCAGTTCGTAAATGAGCCCATTGGCCATCCGTCCGTCATCAGTTGTATGACGCAGATCAAGCACGACCAAATCCGTTCCTGACTCCCCTAACAGAAATCGAACCTGTTCAAGCTGAGTTGTCAGGCGAATCTGATGGTTGGTGGTCAGGCTTCCAGCAAGGTCACGTCCCAGCCGTTCATCAGAAGTGGCAATAAGAATTGAAGGTGTCTGCATATTGAACCTGACACAAACTGATCGGAAGTCCAAAGCGACTCACGACGATCAGTCACGATCTCAATTGAAGGGGATCGCAGACATGTTTCAATGTCTACAGAAAATGTGAACAGGTTGGGACATTTCAAATGCAGTGCCGAGGTCAAACAACACACCCCCACAAAAGAACGCAAAGTGTTTAACGGGAAATAGATAGAAAAATTAAAATAATCGAGTCCGTGAAATCACCAAGAGTTTGCACGTTCCCCTAAGGCATCATTTCCCACCCCGCCTGATGCCCACTGGCAACACGGCGAGGCAAAAAGGCAACACGCAATCCTGCTCACTTCCCTGAAGCAATCAACAACTGAAACAGGCGCAAAGAAAAAGCACGCCGAGCTGACATCCAGCGGGCGTGCTTCGTGAAATTCTTGAGCAATAGCGTGTGACAAGAAGTGAGACCGCTACGGTCTGGAGCACCTTGTGAAATAATCTCCACGCTTCCGCCACGCGGCGAGTTGCGTTCCATCAATCCAAACGGCCGCTGCGCGGGCACTCGGTAGAGCAAACTGCTCTAAGCGATCTCGCCGTTTGACACGAACTCTTTCAGGCGTTGTTCGCGATAGAAGAGTCCATCTTCAAGATGGTCGGAAATCTTCGATTCCGTCAGCAGCAATCCAACAATTCCACCTGGCTTTTCAAACTCGACAACATCTCTCAATACGACGCCGTCAGCAGTCGCTTCATATTCACGTCGATGAATCCAGGACTTCATCGGGCCTTCCAACTGTTCTTCCACAACGAGCAATGGCCGCGAAAACTCGACAATATGATGTGATGATTTCACAAGCTGACCAAACGTGATGATCTGGAAATCAAGCCGCGATCCTCGTTCGATCACCGCAGGGGCTGAACTGAAGGTGATCCCGAGATCAGGTGAAGAGACTCGAATGATATTCTCTGGACGAGCCAGAAAATCAAACAATCCTTCGACGGAACAGTTCAGGCACGTTTCATATTCGAATGTGGGCATAATCGTCGAACGACCAGAGACAGAGGATCGGTTAGTTGACGTCAACAGAGAACAGGCAGGAGTGAATTGGCCAATATTGATTGGCTCGACAGTCCAGATTGCATCTGATGAGTAAGGAAAATGTAATCAATCAACTCCATTCAGGGGAGTGCATTCTTCTTGACTTCCCCTCGCGAACAGGATTCGATTGATTCAGCAATCTGATTCGGTCTGGAAATTTCCACTATTCAGACCTTCGTGCGACACAACTTCAGCAATACGGAATTACAAATTCCGCGATCAGGACGAAACGGCGGGGACGAATCCGAAAATCTAAAATCGCTGTCAGAAAATTCTCTTCTTTTCAGAGACTCTGAAATTCTGTCCAACTCGTTCTGTTCAAAGAATCTAGGCCATTTCTCTCAAACGACTGCAACACCTTCCCCTCTTGGCAAGGGCGTCAAAACGGCAAAGTCCGATGCGACCACGAGTGACGGATCAATTTTACTCGCATATGATGTAACGTGAAATGTCAACAAATCAAGACGATCAGGCCCGAAATGGGACTCCCATATCGCAGACCTGACTCGCTGATGACATACGGTCGCGGATGCCGCCAAGACTTCCTCCCTCCTGCTGCAAACAGAGTGAAGAAAAGCATGACTTCCCCCCTCCTCAGACTGTTCGCATTCCTTTCCGTCCTCACCCTTCACGGAATCTGTCAGGCAGCTCCGGTCAATCTTTCTGAAACCGGGGCAACCAGACTATTGGCCAAAGACGGGACCATCGCTGGCGAAACCACTGAAATCGTTGCCGATGATCGACTGGTTGAGAAAAAAGGAGTCACCTTAAAAGCCGGAGTCAAAGCGGCTGTTGACGGTGAATCCCGAACCCCTGACATCACGTTTTCACTGAAGGCCCCCAAGGCCGGGCTTTATGTCCTGCACACCTTTGCCGTCGTTGACGATGAAGGTGCGAAACTCATGGACGCAGCCAAAGGGAAATACGATTCTCTGTTTATGAAGTTGCAGTTCGACACAAACCGCCCGACCAAACGTGTGGTTTACGTCCCTTGGCACCGATCACTGCAGGAAACCGGGAAATTTAACCTGACAGGGGAACCTCAAGAGCTGAAAATCTGGCTCCCACGGGGCGTCCGTCTGGGATATGTCGACATTCGTCCGTATTCCCCCCCTGCGATTCCCGCAGCAGCCAAAAACTACAAGCCGAAATGGACTCCGCCAGCGAGCCACCCTCGCCTGTGGTGCACTACCGAAACGCTCCCGCTGATCCGCGAACGTTTGAAGTCCGAAGAACACCGGAAAGTGTGGCAAGAACTTTCAGACATCGCCAAGAAGCCGTTCAAATTCGAGTTCAACCCTGATGCCGAGGTCGCTCACAATGCGGCGCTCGAAGCAGCCGTGACCTCGAAGGCATTTTATTACCTGATGACAGGCGACAAGAAGATTGGACGTGAAGCCGTCCAATTGACGCTGGACTACAGTTCACGCGTCGAGTTCGGGAACGTGCTCGATATTACTCGCGAAATCGGTCAGGCGATTTATGCAGCATCACTGGTCTACGACTGGTGCAATGATCTGCTCACCACTGAGGAACAGGACAGCCTGTACACCAACCTGATGCGTCTGGCACTCGATATGGAGTGTGGATGGCCACCGTTTCGTCAGACGATTATCACCGGACACGGCGCTGAAGCACAGATCAACCGCGATCTGCTGGCAATGAGCATCGCGACCTACGAGAAGAACCCAGAGGGGTATAACCATACAGCGTACGTAATTCTGGAGAATCTCGTTCCGATGCGGAACTGGGAATACCAGTCGCCTCGTTTCGATCAGGGGGTCAGTTACGGGGCCTTCCGTTTTGCGTGGGAAATGCACGCGGCATGGCTGTTCTATCGCATGACTGGCGAACCGGCGTTCGACGACAACATCAAAGACGTTCGCAAATTCTTTCAGTACATGAGAATGCCTGATGGTCAGATGCTGCGTGACGGCGACGGGAACATCTACGGCAAAGATGGCGATTTCAACTACTGGAGAAATGCGCCATTCATGCTGCTGATGTACACCTATGCCAATGACCCGATTTTGAAGGGGGACTATTACCGACAAGGTGGACCAGGCAACAACCGGATGCAGTTCTTGTTGCTGAATGACCCGGAACTGAAACCGATTGAAAGTATGGAGTCCTTGCCGCTTTCCATGGATTTCGGTCCAAACCTCGGAGGGTTGGTTGCGAGAACAGGTTGGGACATCAGCCTCGACAGCAATGACGTTGTGGCCGAAATCAAAGGTGGGGGGTACCACTTCGGAAACCATCAGCAATCTGATGCAGGATCGTTGCAGATCTATTACCGCGGACCGCAGGTCGTTGACCTTGGGCTCTATAAGTTCTACGGAACTCCCTATGACATGAACTTTAATAAGCGTTCAGTCGCTCACAGCATGATGCTGGCGTTTGATCCGAACGAGAAGTTCCTTCGCGTTGATGTTAATGACGGTGGAACAAAATTCGTTCCTGTCGCTCCGCTGACACCAGAACAGACGAAGAAAGATCCTCAGTTCAGCACCGGCTCAGTGATGTCGTCCGACTTCGGACCAGACGATCTGAAACCAGCCTTTAGCTATTTCAAAGTAGACCTGACGAAAGCCTACTCAGCAAAAATGAGTCGATACACTCGTGGGTTCTGCTTCTTGAATTTAGGACGCAAAGACATCCCGGCTGCCATCATTCTGACGGATGACATGACGACAGCTAAACCTGAGTTCAAAAAGTACTGGCAGATCAACACGTTCTACGACCCGCAAATTACTGACGGCGGCTTCGTGCTGCATAATCAGCGAAACAAAAAGGTTGGAAAAACTCACGTCGACATGCTGGTTCCGGCTCCTGCCGAACGCAAGCTTGAACTCCTGAGCGGAAAACAGTCAACAAACGTCTTTGGTGTTCAGCTGGATGCCCCGGCGATTGACCGACCAGAAGCGAATGGTCATCGCATCATGATTTCTCCAGAGAACGCACAGAAGCGAGACCGATTCCTGACTGTCTTCCAAATGGTCGATGGTGAAACCAAGCCACTGCCAATGGAGTTCACCGAATACAAAGAGAATTATGTGATCGGGCTGGCTGACCGCATCGTCAGCATGAGCAATAGTTCAAATTCAGTGAACAAAGCACACAGCATCATCATTCCACCGGGAGCAAAGCGACAAGTCGCCTTGCTCGGGTTGAAAGACGGGTCATGGTCTGTCCGAGGACCAAATGGCTTTTCAGTTAACGCAAAAGTCGCTTCTGGAAAGAACGCAATTTACTTTGAAGGAGAACCGGGCGAGTACAAAATCGCTCCCCGATAATCCAACCCCGGAACCTCACCCGTCATTGTAACCCGGTTCACTGACGAACCGGATTGTTGATTGTGCCGTGTCGCACGCAGCAAACAATGACGGGAGGGCCATGAGTGTTCTCCATCGGGTCGCAGAAACTCAGGGTGACATCCATCAGGACTGCCAACCTTTCTTCTGCGACCACCGTTGAAACCTTTATATTTCTGCCTGCCGTGTTCTTACGGCAGCAAATTCAGTTTGGACAAGGAGATCTGAAACCCATGGCCCATCCAGATTCAGGATCACTCGACATCTCCAACGAGGAACAGTTGGATCACTGGCTCACAACTCCCAGTGAGGAACTTGTCCGCTTCATGGGGACGCTCTCCGGAAACCTGTTGGTTCTCGGCGCAGGCGGGAAGATGGGGCCGACCCTCGCGATTCTGGCTCAACGCGCCGCGACACAAGCTGGATCCAGCGTGAAAGTGATCGCAGCCAGCCGCTTCTCTGACAGCAAGTCGAAGCAGGTTCTGAACGACAACGGCGTCGAAACTGTCTCAGTTGACCTGCTCAACAGGGATTCCGTCGATAGCCTTCCCGACGCTGATAACATCCTCTTCCTCGTCGGTTCAAAATTCGGAACCAGCACCAACCCAGCCCCAACCTGGGCTGCAAACACGATTGTTCCAGCCAACGTTTTGCTGCGGTTCCCTAAAGCACGATTCGTCGCTCTTTCGACTGGAAACGTCTACCCATTGTCACCGGTCTCAAAGGGCGGATCAGTCGAGACTGATCCTGTTGGGCCAAACGGTGAATACGGTCAGGCAGCGCTCGGACGGGAACGGATCTTCCAGTATTACTCCGCCGAAAATGGAACCAAAGTTGTTCTCATTCGGCTGAACTACGCAGTTGACTTGCGATACGGCGTCCTCATCGACATCGCAACACAGGTCTATGCTGGTCAGCCGATTGATGTGACCAATGGTTACCTGAACTGCATCTGGCAAGGTGACGCAAACAGCGCCATCATCCGCAGTCTGGATCTTGCTGACTCGCCACCGTCGATCCTCAACCTGACCGGCACAGAGACTCTGTCTGTCCGTAAGCTGGCCGAAGAGTTCGGACGTCTTTTCAATCGGGAAGTTCGGTTCACAGGCGAAGAAGCTCCATCAGCATTACTAAGCAATGCCAGCGAACTCTGCCGCCGTCTCGGAACACCTGCAACATCACTCGAAACGGTGATTCAGAAGACAGCAGAATGGGTGAGTCGCGGGGGACGTCTGCTCAACAAACCAACACACTTCGAGGTGCGTGATGGCGTCTACTAACAGTTCTTCAATTCAAGGTACACAAGTGGACACATCCCAAACGTTCAACAATGGTTTTCCAATGCCGGAAGCCTGGGTTGGAGAAGCAATCCGCGCAGGGGGTGTCATCCCTGCCCAACCGTTGGCCCTCACTGACAATCGCAAACTGGACGAACGCCGCCAGCGCGCATTGGCACGATATTATCATGCCGCTGGAGTTGATGGTCTGGCAGTGGGGGTCCATACAACCCAGTTCGAAATCCGCTTGCCAGAACACGGTCTGTTGAAGCCGGTTCTGGAGTTGGGTGCGGAAACGATCAAGAATCGTGACGCAGCGACAGGGCGAAAGACTGTTCTTCTCGCAGGGATCTGTGGGAAGACGGAACAAGCTGTCACAGAAGCCAGACTGGCACGAGAACTCGGATACCACATCGGAATGGTATCGCTCTCAGCGTTGTCTTCCGCAAGTGACGAAGAATTGATTGCCCACTGCACTGCAATTGCTGCCGAGATCCCGATCTTCGGTTTCTATATGCAAACCGCAGTCGGCGGTCGTGAATTGTCTCGAACCTTCTGGCGACAACTCGCGTCGATTCCGAATCTGGTCGGAGTGAAGATCGCTCCGTTCGATCGCTATAAAACGCTTGATGTCGTTTTGGGTGTTGCTGAATCTGGCCGCTCGAAAGAGGTCGCCCTTTACACCGGGAATGACGACAACATCGTTCTTGATCTGTTGACCGAATACGAAGTCAAAGACGGTGATCAATCTACTCGACTGAGAATTGTCGGCGGGCTGCTCGGACATTGGGCATGCTGGACCCGACGGGCTGTCGAGTTGCTGCAAACTTGTAAAGCCACCTGGGGAAAACCTGCGATTCCTGCAGAACTGTTGACCCTCGCGGCTCAGGTGACAGACTGTAACGCGGCGTTGTTCGACGTCCAGAACAAGTTCCGCGGTTGCATCGTGGGAGTGCATTATGCACTGCAGAAACAGGGACTGCTCAGCAACCTTCTCTGCCTTGAGCACGATATCGATCTGACACCGGGGCAGCGCGCGGAAATCGACCGTGTGCATGCTGCCTACCCTCACCTCGTTGATGATGAATTCGTTCGTGAACATCTCGATGAATGGTTGAGCTAGAGCAGTTTGCTCGACCGAGTTCCCGCGCAGCGGCCGTTTCAATTGATGAAACGCAACTCGCCGCGTGGCGGAAGCGTGGAAATGATTTCCCAAGGTGCTCTCGCACCGGTTCGAAATTGAACTCAGCACGTAATCCAGTCTGGCCGGCACATCGTGAGTGGTCAGACTGGATTTCCTTTTTTCTGCTTTCATCGTTCTCTCTCCTGATATCATTGGCACCACCCGTCGCCAACGCAGACGCCACTCTTTCACCCTGATCCCCACCGTCCCCAGCAGACGAGATCACGCCTATGAATACTGACGCCACGCCACGTCACCCGGAAGCTTCAATCCAACGTCGCAAGGCTCTCGCTTTGCTGGGGCTGGGGGGCCTGACTGTTGCCAGCAGTTCCACCACAATTGCTCAACAGACCGGAGAGAAGGAAACAACCAGTAGCGTCGAAATCCGCACGTTTCCCAACGTCGCCGCAATGCGTACCGACTCGCAACTGCAAGAGGGTTGGATCGTCTGCACGCTCGGGTATTTCAAGCCGGCAGATGGAGGAGGTGCAATCTATCTCGTGACTGCTCCGGTCACTGGAAGCACGCCGAATGATGGCGATTTCATTGCATTAGCGAACGGGAAACATGCCAGTCTTCAGCCAGACACACTGGTCAACTACCACATGTTTGGAGCCAAAGGAGACGGCAAGAGCGACGACGGCGTCCAGATCAAACTCGCACATGCATTCGCAAATAAACACAAGTTGCCAGTCATTCATCATTCTGGTGAATACTGGATCACCGCGACTCACGAAATCTCGATTGCAACCAGTGTTGAATGGGGCAACACGATTTTCCACATCAACGAGAAATTCAGCGTCCCTACCAAGCCACGGTTTATCGTTCGCAGCCTTTTGTCTAATCAGACAATTAAACTGACAGCCGAACAGAAGACGAAATTTCTGGAGAAGCTGAGACCGGGTGTCGCTGTTCTCCCGGAGATGGCTCCCTATGCCAATTGTCTGGTCACCGTTGCCGACTCAAACGATCGAATTGGGTTTCGATCTGGTGACGAATACAAAGGCCAATCGTGGGCGAGGGAGGAACTTTTTTACGTCGAAGAAGACGGGCGAATTCTTGGCGAGATCGCCTGGAGCTTCAAAGATTACACAACGCTCACGGCACAGCCTTGTGACAACACCTATCTGACAATCGAAGGGGGTGGGTTCTATGTCTCCGGCGACATCCCCGGCGATAGGCATAAGAACTATTTCAGCTGCGGTTTCTCAATTCAACGCAGTCGCACTGTCATCCGGAACCAGTGGCAGGGGCTCGAACCTGGCAAGCGTGATATTTCAATGCAGGCCAGAAGCGGGTTCTATTATCTGAGCCGTGTTTTCGATGTCACGCTGGAGAATATTCGCCTGATTCCATGGGAGCAGAACCGCGCTGATCCTGCAAGAAAAGTGACATCCGGAACCTATGGAATTGGCGGAGCACGAATGCTCAACTGCACATTCCGGAATCTGACAGCCGATGGAACCTGGCTGCACTGGGGAGTCTTCGGAACAAACCTGAATAAGAACTTCCGAATCGAGAACTGTCGTCTCAATCGGGTGGACGTTCACTTCCATTGTTGGAATCTGACCATTCAGAATTCAACCATTGGGATGCGAGGAATCTCCGTGACGGGCGGAGGTGACCTGACAATTGAGAACAGCACCACTCACGCCAATACACTGGTCAATCTCCGCAGTGATTTTGGGGGAACATGGAACGGAGACATCCGCATCCACAATTGCCGAATCATCCCTTCTCACGATCGAGCGGTTTCGGTCCTGTACAGTAAACCGGCACAATTCAATTACGGGTATCCGATTGGCTGTGCCCGAACTCTTTCGGTTGAAAATCTGGTTGTTGATTTCAGTTATTATCCGAAGTCGACATCCGAAATCTGGCTGATGCAAGTTGCTCAGTTTTCGACGACGAAAGAGGACGCCATCGTCTTCTTCCCGCATGCAATCTCATTTCGAAATGTCACCGTCACAGGCCGAGACAAAGGGGTCAGGATCGCATCGATTCCTTCTCCATATCACTACCTGATGCCTCAAGCTGGCGCATACGATGGAAACCGTCTGCAGACCAACTGTCAGATGGTGTTCTCTCATGTTCAGCTGGAAGCCATTCCAGAATCTGTCCCGGGCGCGCAGTTGTCGCCTCACCTGCTCCTCGGAACGAAAGGCTCAATGGCTTACCAGGAAGAGAGAGGACTCTACCCCGAAATCCAGGTCACGAACTGTCCAAACCTGTGCTTGTCACTGGGAGGCAGTGCGGCGAATGTGATTGTTTCCGACAGCACTATTGACCGGATCACCGCTGCGAACGAGGGACCACTTCGGGGGAAACTCGTGCTGAACAACTGTCTGTTCAGTCCACGAGTCAAAGCCGGAACCAAGCCAATCTATGCTTTGGATGCCGAACTCGGAACTCATCTCACCAACTGCACCGTCGACGCGCCAACCGTCAATGGAACCGCAAAACCGGAAGCGTTTGATCAAACCGAATTTGTCCAGATCAACAAAAAAGTGCGCTACTTCCAGTTGAACACCGCTCTGTCCAATCAGATGCTGAAGCACTTAAAGAATCAGAATATCACTTTGAAACCAGCATTTATTTCGATGCTGAAATCACATCATGAATTGGAGTCAGACACGGTCTCGTAATCGCATCTGATTCAACACGAATGTTTCTGCAGACAAACCAAACATGCCGTCGTCATCCCCAAATGGAATGGCGACGGCATTTGTTTATTGAAGCATCGAGTCGGTTGCAAAGACGTTATTGCTAACGATCAGTGGTCGGAATAACTGTGACCGGTGATCTGATTAGAGAGGCTGGCGGCGTAATCGTCCGTCATTCCGCTAACAAAGTCCATCATTTGCGATAACCACCACGAGTAATCTTTATTGAAATTCTCTTTGGTGTACTCACTCGTCCACGCTAATTCAGCACAACGTCTCGCAATGAATGGGAGATTCTCAAACGAGTCTGCCATGTGAATCGCTCTGACGGTTTTCAGCAATTCATGCAGAAGTCTTCCCAGAATGTGATAGCACCCAATCTCCATCGCAATCTTTTTCGGGTGACTAAAGATATTCGTATAGATCTCTTTAATCACTGCGAGCTGTTCTTTGGTCTTTTCATCCAACGACGACTTTAAATCTTCCTGCCGTTCGCCATTCATGATCCGTTCGTAGTCAGCCTCGAACACTCCCCAGAGCTTGTTGGTCAGTTTGCCAACCGAGAGAGCACGGAGAAACTGCAGGTTCATGTTTTCTCGATACTCGACCTCAGCGATCGAACAGAGAAGTTTTCTCACATTCTGGTGACTCTCGATCTTCAACTCGACCGCGTCTTCCAGATCAATAATTCGATAACAGATATCGTCTGCAGCTTCAGTCAAAAACGACAACGGGTGTCGGCACACTTCTCCATTTGACGACAACAATCCCAAGTCATCTGCCATTGTGAGAAAGATCTCACGCTCTGTTGAATAGACGTTGTGTTTTCCCATTCCCGTCGCATTGGGATGCAACGACGTCCATGGGTATTTGATCGTGGACGCCAGTGTCGCATGGGTCAGATTGAGATAGCTGATCAGTGAGACATCCTTCCGGGCAGCGAATCGGAAACCATTGGCGTTCCCTTCAAAATTCCGCCAGTCGGAGATGACATCCAGCCTTTGCTGTTCACTCTTAAAGAGCGGCTTTCCGTCGAACGCCGGGTCGTAATGAAACAGCCCTTCATGGTGATCAATCGCCCATTGCCGAATCGCTTCCTCCGCAGCATGTCCAAAGGGAGGATTCCCCAGATCGTGTACCAGACACGCTGAAAGAGTGACCCAGGTGATCTCTCTGCCTTGTCGCCCTTCAATCACCGATTCACGTTCCAGTTTCTCGACCAGCCGCGTCGCTAGTGAGCGGCCAACACTGGCAACTTCCATCGAATGAGTAAGGCGATTGTGAACGTGATCATTTTTCGCGAGTGGGTGGACCTGCGTTTTTCTTGCAAGTCGACGAAACGGCGCCGAAAAGACGATCCGGTCATAATCCTTTTCAAATTCGGTTCTGGTGTCGATGTCCGGTTGAATCAACTGGCCAGACGACGTCGAGGAACGGCGATCTTGATGTGTAGGCCGTATCGCGGAAAGCAGTTTGTCCCAAGTCAATCGGAATGGCATGGAATTTCGTGTCGCTTCAAAAGTGGGCTGAACGCTGCGGAGGGGACCTCGATTCCGCTCACTCAGAAAGAATGAGCACAGATCGCAACGTCCGTATTTCTATTGTATCCGGTCGGCGAGAATCCGACATACGGTCGTCATGTCACATCCCAATCAAACCTGTAAACAGCGTCACATCGGAAGCAACAAGGGAACAAGCAGGACACTCACCAGCATCACAACAAAGGCAAAGGGTGTTCCGATCCGGACGAAGTCCATAAAGCGATAGTTTCCCGGCGTCACAACCAGCGTATTGACAGGCGATGAGACCGGAGTCATGAACGCGGTCGATGCAGCCAATGCCACGATCATTGCAAATGGATACGGAGAAGCCTGCAGTTGCGATGCAATGGTCAGGGAAACAGGGGCCATCAGAACCGCAGTCGCTGTATTCGAGATGAACAGCCCTAACATCATGGTTGAAAGAAAGAGAGCCGCGAGGATGACATGCGTTCCCATCCCGCTTGTCAACCAGACCAATCCCTCTGAAGCGAGATCAACTCCCCCCGTTCGCTGCAGCGCCATCGAGAACGGAAGCATGCCCACAATCAGAACCAGTGTTTTCCAGTCAATCGCCCGATAGGCACTTTCGAAGTCAATACACCCCAGTGCTCCCATCACCAGACATCCGATCAGCGCCGCATGGACGTTGGGCAGAATTCCAGTCGCCATACACACCACAACCATCAGCAGTGTCAGCAACGCATAAATGGACTTTCCGGAGACAGGAAGAACTTCATCCACCTCTGTCGGCAGATTCAATGGAAAGAGATCATTTCCTCCGATCATCTGCACGTTGCGAATGGCACGCCAGGGACCGATCACCAGTAATGTATCCCCTAACTTGAGTTGCTCCGCCCCGAGATTGTGATCGAGCGCGACGGTACCGCGACGGACTCCGATCACGGAGAACCCAAATCGTGAACGAATCGCGGAATCGACAATCGTTTTGCCAATGAGACCGGAATCAGCAGGAACAAACATTTCCGCCATTCCAATGTCTTGTGAATGGTCGGTGAATTGCATCCCGGTCAGTGGAAGGACATCGAGCCCATACTTGTCCTGAAGCGATTTCACGTCTGGGTTGGGCGAAAAGTTGTGAATGAAAAGGATATCCCCGGCATTCAACAAGGTATTCGCGGTTGGCTGCACAATCGTCCGCCCGCGCTGAATCGCAACAAGGCTCACCCCTTCAGAGCCTCTCAAATCAAGCGATTCCAGGCGTTTCCCCACGACCACGGAACGAACTGAAACCCGAAGTCTGTATTCACGATCGACAAGGTTGTACCGACTCACCCAATCCAGCATTGAAGGTCTGGTGAATCGCACAGAAGCCGCCTGTGGTTCTCCTACCGGAAGCCAGCGACTCGCAATCAGCATATAAGCAATGGCCAGAACCAGAATCGGCACACCAAAGGGAGTGAAACTGAAGAACCCGAGGCCATCGAATCCACGACGAACCAGTTCGCTGTTTACCACCAGATTCGGGGTCGTCGCAACCAGAGTTGTCATCCCGCTGATGAGTGCTGCCGTACTGAGAGGCATCATCATCATGCCAGCAGAAATTCCTGTTCGCTGACAGATTCTCAGAACAACAGGAATAAAGATCGCGGTGACTGCCGTAGAGCTCATTGTTGCTCCCAGCCCGCACACAACGATCATCAACAGGACCATCAGGCGAACCTGACTGCTCCCTGCATGTTTGATCAGCCAATCGCCCAGTTGTCTGGCGACGCCCGTGCGAACTAATCCTTCACCGATAACGAACAATGCGGCGATCAGCACAATATTGGGATCACTGAAACCGGCTAACGCCTCGCTGATTTCCACAACACCGGTAAAAGGAAGCGCACAGATGGCGATCAACGCCACCGCATCCATTCGCGGTTTGTTGAACGCAAACATGATCACGACGACAGCAAGTAGAACAAGTACGGCAATCAATCCTGCAGTCATCGGTCTCTGTGAATCCTTCTTTCAGATTTCCAGTAACGCAAAGTCAGGGCAACGGCATTCTGATCTGATCCTCCGCTTTCGCAGCGGACAACGTCGAAACAGGCAGAAACGATTTGCCACCTGCACACGGATCTTCAGAAACTCTCGAAAGGGAAGCATGAACGACCTACTCCCTGCCAAAAGCAAATGGCATGCACCGTTCTCACCAGACAGGAAAGCTGCATCGTCAGGGAACGTCGCCAACCAATCCCCTCTGGTGATGCGGGAAGCTAAAGAGACCTCTACCGAACTGCAACCCCAATCAGAACTGTCAACATGCAACAACCACGAGGCATGTAACGGTTAGACACGCAATCTCAACACAAACTGGAACGATGCATCCAGATGCCCGTTTGACCCAGTTTTCAGCCCCGTTTAGACTTAAAGAAATAGGGGTCGACTGATAACAGCTCTCTTCCAACGATGTGCTGGATTCTCCCGGTCTTCAGTTCCCTCGCACCACCCCAGATGAGGCCTGTCCAAATGAACCGTTTCACTCGTGCCGTTGGCGTCGCCCTCGTAACACTGATTCTTTGTCCTTGGGCAGAAGCTCAATCTGAAGGTCGACGGGAAGTCCTCCGAGCGCCAGATGGATTTCCTATTCACATTACTTACTTTCCATTCAAGGAAAGCAAAGAGAATCCCGGTGCAACACCGCTAACAGCTCCAGTCGTAGTCCTGCTCCATGGAGGAGGCGAAAATCGTCTGCTCTGGGAAAAGAACTCATCTCCTCGCGAACAAGATCCTTTCCCGATTCTGCTGCAGAAACGGGGATATATCGTTGTGACCGTCGACCTCCGCAAACACGGTGACAGTGTCATTCCGGAAGGGAACATGGAAGTCGGCCCGAACGACTACCCGGCAATGCTCGCTGGGGATATGGCCGCCGTTCAGGATTTTCTGTTTTCAGAGCATCAGTCTCAGCGATTGAACATGCAGAAACTGGGCATCATCGCGATTGGGCCATCTGCCGCTGTTGCGACCGCCTATGCTGCGTTCAACTGGAGCCTGCCGCCATTCGACGACGCTCCGATTCCAGCCAACCGCACCCCTCGTGGACAGGATGTGAAAGCCATTATTCTGATCTCCCCTGATACGGCTGCTGGACGACTGAAGACAGGGACATCACTCCGCACATTGAAGGGACTGACCCCGTTTATTGCTCTGCAGGTCGTCGTGGGAGCAAAAGATCAGGCTGCAAAACGCCAAGCTGAGTCGATTTTCAATTCGTATGTCACGAGTTCCAAATCATCCAAAGAACCATCTCGCTCAGAGTTTCTGACACCTGACACCAAAGAGTCCGGAATGGCGCTGTTCCGCCAGCCAACGGTCTACGCCTTCGCACTGAAGTTTTTAGAAACGAACCTGAAGCCACTCGACATCCCGTGGCGTGATCGTCGCAGCCAACTTGAGCGTTAAAATCGCTACCCAGTTCGGTTTCAATTGATTCACAAATTCGCGGCAGCGTTTCAACTTACGGAACGCTGCCGCAATTATCTTGTGTAGGGGCTATGACTTAGATCGAATAGATCAAATTGTCTCCCGTCCGTGGCCAACAAATCACCAAAAGTGCGAAACCACGCCATGGCGACTGGTCATCTCAGCCGGGTTAATTACCCTATAAACACATGTCACTTTGAACAGCTTGCATTTGCCAGGATCTGCAACCAATGACAACAAAATCGGCCAAGCGTTCGCCAAACAAGCCGCGATACCCGTATCCCGCTGCGTTGATCTTTGGGGTTCCCGGGGCAGGAAAAGGAACTCAGGGAGAAATTCTCACTCGCATCCCTGGCTTCTTTCACCTTTCCAGCGGCGTGATTTTTCGAAAGCTCGACAATCACAGCCCTGAAGGCCAGATCGTCAAGATGCACAGTGCGAAAGGAGAACTCGCACCGGATGACGTCACGATCCGAATCTTCCTGAACTGGCTGGAAGCACAACGCGCCGCAGAGCGATTCCGTCCAACCGAGCACTTACTGCTGCTTGACGGAATTCCACGAAACATCCACCAGTGCAAGATGATCGAAGAATACATCGACGTCAAATTGCTGCTGCACCTGACCTGCCACGACGAAGAAGCCATGATCGACCGTATTCGTCGACGTGCGGTTCTTGAAAACCGAATTGACGACGCCAGCGATTCCGTGACTCGCCGACGATTCGAAGTCTACCGTCAGGAGACAGAACCGGTTCTGGGATATTACCCGAAAGAAGTCGTTAAAGACGTCGAGTCGACCGGTATCCACGCTGAAGTTCTGCTGGAATGCTTGAACTATCTCGTTCCAGTCCTGAAAGATAACTTCCCACGCGAGTAATTTGAGCCACACAGTTTGTCGCGATGCCTTTCGCGATAAACATGCTCAGAGAAAACAGACTTTGGAACCGAAAAGCCCTTCCTTACACAGGAAGGGCTTTTTTATTATGGATTATGGAAAACCCAAAATGAGTCACATCTTTGATTCAAAGAATGTCGAGCCGGTTTGATCTGAAAAGCTCAAAGAATTTCTGATCTGCATCCCAGCAGCTCTCGTATGCAAACGGTGGCCCTGCACAATCAATGAACGACGATTGTCGTTCTGCAAAAGGCAGGCTGAGGCGACTCAGACCGAGGCAATAGAGATGTTCATTCCCTACAGCACCGATGCTCCTCTTTATTATCGCCCGATCGGAACACTCTCTCTGATCGGGCTGAACTGCCTCATTTTTGCCGCGTTGATTTCACGACCTGAGCTCCACCAAAGCCTGAGTTTGCCACACGGTCAAGGGCTCACACCGATTCCATGGGTGACGTCAAACCTCATCCACATGAATGCCGGCCACCTCATTGGGAATATGATTTTCCTCTGGTGTTTTGGCCTGATCGTCGAAGGCAAAATCGGTTGGGCTCGATTCGCGGCGGTCTATTTTGCGATCGGAGCAATTCAGTGCTTTACCGAACAGATTCTCTTCTGGAACAGTGAAGGAATCTCATGCGGCGCCTCTGCAGTCATATTTGGACTAATGGCGATCTGCCTGATCTGGGCACCTCAAAGTGATCTCTCTGTCGCTTACGTCTTCATGTTTCGCCCCGGCGTGATTGAAATTTCCATTCTGTGGTTTGCCGCACTGACGCTGGCAAAATCCGGTTTGATGATCAGCATGGATACGTCAAATCTCAGCGAACTGTTTCACCTGATGGGTGCAGGTGTTGGCCTCGCAATTGCCTGCTACATGATCCGCACTCAAAAGGTGGATTGCGAAGGCTGGGACCTCTTCACGGTTTTGAAGAAACAGACTCCGGTCGACAAAGCCCAGTTCTCATGGCAACATCGGCAGGACGCTGCTCGACGGAAAAACACACGAACCGCCAGACGGGTGCAATCGAAGAAGTCCAGCTCTCACAATCTGCTCACACAGCCGCAGACAGAAGAAAAGCTGCACGAACTGGCATCAAATGGGAAAGCACACGCAGCGTTTCAGTTGCTCCAGCAGATCCTTCAAAAATCGCCTGAACAACAAGTCTCGCCAGACACTCTGCATGCAATCGCACGTGGGTTACGAAAACGCAAAGAATGGGACTCGTCGGCCGAATGTTACAGGCTGCTTTTGAAACAAGTCCCGATGCACCCCAGCGGTCGACTCGAACTGGCAGAAATCTACGCTTTTCTCCAGCACCGCCCAGCAGCGGCCAACAGACTTCTGGACCAACTTCCAGAAGAGCAACTCTCTAAAATAGAGTTATCTCGACTCAAACTGGTCACAGAGAAAATCTCGGAACTGCTCGAAGACGGCGTCATCGAGTTCCAGGAACACAGCTAGAGCAGTTTGCTCTACCGAGTGCCCGCGTAGCGGCCGTTTCGATTGATGAAACGCAACTCGCCGCGTGGCGGAAGCGTGGGAATTATTTCCCGAGGTGCTCTAGATCACCTCAGCCAGGGTGGTGCAATCAGCGGCGAGAGTACAAAAAAAGAACGGCGGCTTCCTGCCGCCGTATCCCCCCGGGAAGAGG
>JBEBTF010000026.1:0-30726 GCA_040393865.1 Planctomicrobium piriforme
AATCAGTCCGAAAAAATTCCGGACTGGATGAAAGCAGAATCTGACTTCTCCCCCCGGAAGTACACTCACTGGATCATTGTTTCACAGCGGTACGCAACTCAGGAGGAAGCACGGGAAGAACTGTCAAAGCGAGTCGCAATCGAGCTGGAAAAGAACCAGCTTTATGTGGAGTCCAACTCCGAACAGACAGGGAAACATGTGGGAGTCTATGTTCGCCTGACCAGAGAAAATGCCATTCTCCGGGAATGCGAAGTTGCGTGGCCGCTTGAGATCGGTGGATTTCAGGAAAAAGTGTATCAGGTTGCCTGGGAGATGCGGCTTAACCCTGAAGTCATCAACCGCTTTCACGCAGATTGGATTCGTCAGCGGACTCAGCAAAATCTGATTCGTCTTTCTTCAGCATTCGGCGCAATCACACTCCTGTTGGCAACGCTGACATTCCTGCTGAGAAGACAACAGATTCAATAGTCCAAGCCCCTCTCCAACAACAAAGCCTCCCGCGCTGAACCCGATTCAGTTGGCGACAGGGTTGACCACACGATTCTTCTGAACCTGAAGGAGTTGGCAGGCGTCCAGCCTGTATAATCAACCTTACGGACAGGCATATGGCGAATCAGCCATGGAATCAGACGGGAGAGTGAGATGAATCATGTGAAATGCTGGCAGGTGGACGCATTCACCAATCACCCGTTCTCAGGTAATCCCGCCGCAGTCTGCTGGCTCGAAAAACCGGTCACAGATCATTGGATGCAAGCGGTCGCCAATGAGATGAATTTGTCGGAAACGGCGTTTGTGCAGCAGAAGGAAGACAGGTTCGGACTACGCTGGTTCACGCCAACTGTCGAAGTTGACCTGTGCGGGCACGCGACTCTCGCCACCGCACACGTCTTGTGGTCGAATAAACTCGCGCCACTCGACTGGCCATTGCAGTTTGAGACACGAAGCGGCATTTTAACCTGCCAATGGAATAGCCCTTTGATCGAACTCGACTTCCCGGCACTTCCCGCCAAGAAAACAGCGGCGGAGCCAGAGATTCTGGAAGCGTTGGGACTCTCTCAAGCAGTCGAAACCGGACGCAATCAATTCGATGCGTTAGTCGTCCTCGATTCGGCCGAGACTGTGCGAACCCTGACTCCTGACTTTGGAAAACTGCGAAAGGTCCCGGTTCGCGGGACAATCGTCACGGCTCTTTCTGATGATCCCCAATTCGATTTCATCTCGCGATTCTTTGCGCCGTTCGTAGGTGTTGATGAAGACCCAGTCTGCGGGTCGGCTCATTGCTGTCTGGCGACCTATTGGGGAACGCGGTTAAACAAGAAAACGTTACGTGCCTATCAGGCATCTCGGCGAGGTGGAGAACTGTTCCTGAAGTGGGACGATGATCGCGTTACGCTCGGAGGCCAGGCGGTCACCGTTTGGGCTGGGGAACTGCAGTGACTGATATTTGGCATCATTTATTTGGCATCACTCACCGACATGGAGAAACTCCGTGACTGAGCGCAACCTGTCAGGTTGTTCTCGATGTCACAGCAATACGCCATCTCTGTCATTATCCCACAACACAGCCGATGCGAGCTGACCATTCAGGCAGTCTCAACGCTTGCCAGGCATCATCAGGACATGGCTCTCCAGATCGTGGTGGTCGACGATGGAAGCCCTGCTTCTGAACTCTCCCACTTTCAAAGGCAATGCCCCTCTGGCGTCACGATCATCCGTCAATCACAACGCCGAGGAGTCACCGCTGCGTGGAATCTGGGGACATCAGCGGCAACAGCCAGGACTCTGGTGTTCCTGAACAATGACACCATCACCACGGGAGAATGGCTACCCTCCGTCACACAGGCGCTGAATCAAGCTGACACGCTGTCAACCAGAACGGCTCTCAAGCTGGTTGGCCTCCAATCGCGGAAGGCCGTGGAGGTTTCCAAGATCCGCCCGTTGAAGTTCTCTACCAGCCGTTCGCAATCACTTCTGCAGGGGTGGTGCCTGGCGATGCAACGCCAGACGTTTGATGCATTAAATGGTTTTGACGAACGCTTCTGCCTGTATTACTCAGATACCGATTTGCAATTACGGTGTCTTGAAACCTGGCCACAGAGTATCGGTGTCATTCACGGGTTGCCTGTCCGCCACCTTGGCCGCAAGTCGACACGCTGCTGGGCGAGACGAAACGTGGACTGGAAGAGTGACAAGGCGAAGTTCTATTCAAAGTGGAAGACAAACTAGAGCAGATTGCTCTACCGAGTGCCCGCGCAGCGGCCGTTTCGATTCATGAAACGCAACTCGCCGCGTGGCGGAAGCGTGGAAACCATTTCGCAAGGTGATCTGATGCGGTTGCTTCAAGTGTGTAACGTCGGGCAGATTTGCGGCGGAACGGCTGCATGTGCATGGACCATCACCAAGGCTTTTCCGGACTGGGAACATGTCGTCATATTTCTTTCGCCCCCAGCAAGAGATACAGTTCAGGCGTTCTCACACTGTCAGATCGCAACCAGCCGTCACGTCAATGATGAGGTTCTTGCAGCACACAATCCTGATCTTGTGATCCTGCATAATACCGCCTCCAAGAACGTTGGTGTCATTTCGTCGATACCGACGATCCTGTTCCGGCATTCACAAGGAGCTCACGCGAAAGCTGATCTCTCAGTCTCCTGTTCAAAATGGCTGGCGAATCACTTCGACGATTCCAAAATCGTCTTACACCAACCCGTTCCAAAGCCGATCCGCTGTCGTTCGGGGAACAACACTACCGCAGGCATTGAAGGGGCAGTGACGGAGCAGCGTCAGCTTTCGACCAATCTGATTGTTGGAAGGATCTGCACGCCAACGAGTCGCAAATGGCCTGTTGAGTCATTGGAGGTTTACCACGCAGTCGCAACAAGATTCCCGAATGTTCAGTGGGAATTTGTTGGTTGCCCGAGCGACCTTCAACCGCGATGGCAAGAAGCATGCGAGGGAAGGGCGACATTTCTCCCAGCCGAATGGCAAGCGAGAAGACACCTCTGGCGATGGCACGCCTTGCTTTACCATCACCCGTCACTCACGGAATCATTTGGGCGAACGGTCGCAGAAGCAATGCGTGCCGGGTGCGTCCCGATCGTCGATGCCAGAGGAGGATTCATCGAGCAGATCAAGAACGGGCACATCGGATTTCTGTGTCAAACACCGACTGACTTTGAGCGTGCGATTAACGATCTGACTCAGGCTGCCCAATGGTGGAAAATGTCCAAAGCAGCAATGGCCTCGGCCGATGAACACTTCTCGTTACAGTCATTTCGCAAGCGTTTTCTGACTGTGATTCAACAAAGAGCAAGGGACCTTTCCAATGCTCTTTGCTGATCTCATTCCCGGTTAAGAATTCGCCTGAATCGCGGCGAGAATCGCATCGTGCAGAAGTCCATTCGAAACAACCACTCCACGGTTGTTCTTCAATGTTCTTCCGGCGGCGAAATCGAGAGGCTTTCCATCGATATCGGTGACACGCCCGCCTGCTTCTTCGAGAACAAGAACTCCTCCGGCGTGATCCCAGATCTTTTCCTCATATCCCTTGCGAGTCGGGAGTCGCAGATAGAAATCGGCATTCCCTTCTGCAACGGTGGCATACTTTGCCTGACTATCCATTCGCACTGGCTCTGCAGTGATCTTCAGGCTGTGCAGGATCTGTGATGACTTGTCATGTGCACTGTGTCCAGATTCCACTGATTCGCACATCCGCGCCAGTTCAGGCTGAGCTGTCTTTGAAACTTTGATTCTGGTGGGGTACGCAGACGGATTTGACAGAGGAATCGCGAACGAACCTGAGCCTCGCACGGAATAAAAGACCGCACCGGTCTGATTTTCGAAAGGAAGATTTGGACAGGCCAAAGCTGCGATTTCAATCTGGTGATCAACCAGTAAGGCCAGAGAAATCGCGTATTGTTCTTTTCGCAAGAATCCTTTCGTCCCGTCAATTGGGTCGAGAGTCCAATAGCGGTTCGCTGTCCCGTCATGTCCACCAGCGTCGATCCATTGCAGCAGCTCCTCTTTGGTTGCCGCAACACCGCTATTGGTGACTTCATCGAGAATGAGCTGTAAGAACGCCTCATTGGCAGGATCTCGAAGATCTCCGGAGTCTTCTTCTCCAACGATGAGCTCGCCAGGGAACTCGTTCAGGATCTCCCGGCAAATGACCGCCTGACTTGCATAGTCCGCGATGGTGACAGGAGACTGGTCCTTCTTCTCCAGCGATTCAGCAGTGATCTTCGCCTGAACAGACTGGCAGATTGCTGACGCCGCCAACACAGCCGTGATCGCTGTGTTCAACTCCATTTGATATGACGGGACCATGTCTCACAAACCCTTCAATATTTCGCGCCCACACGCTGCTGCACAATTTCAGCAGTGATTTCATGGCTCGGATCAATTGCCATTCAACTGATTCCAGACCTGAACCCTCAGTGTAGAAAGCTCGCTTTTCTTCAGCAACGAGTTCGCTTGCGAATGATTTGGCGAACAACAAGAAGTCATTCGCCGTTGAGACCATTCAGCCTGATTTCTGCCCCAATCTTCTTTGTCGAATGACAGTCGCCTTTCAACCGCGTAAGAGCCAGCGCAAACAACAATTCTCAGCTGGCCCCATCAGCCCAGTCGTCTGCGAACATTCCCTCATAATGAAGCCAAGCCGAACAACGTTCAGACAAAGGGCACGAAATGTGGTAGATCGAGACATTAACATTGACTGATCCATTCTTATCGCTATTCTCATCACCTGACGCCTCACCGCATAGCACTGTAGTTTCTCCCAGACTGTCTATAACCGAATATCATCGCCTCATCTCATTCGTACAGGTTCCTGTCGAAAATCGAGGCACGGTCACTAAACCTGGAGATTACGATGGCCAAGAACTTCGCCAGGCTCCGGACTTTCGTGCAGTCGCACAACTCTCTTAGCAACAGACCGAAAACCAAATCTTATCACTCAGACAGTCTACGGCATTCTTTATACCGCTCCAGACGAAACGGTGTTTATGCTCGACCTCAGCATAAACAGTCTGCTTTCACTCTGATTGAACTTCTTGTCGTCATCGCCATCATTGCCATCCTGATTGCACTGCTATTACCTGCCGTGCAACAGGCCAGAGAAGCGGCTCGCCGTTCTCAGTGCCGAAACAATCTCAAGCAAATCGGTCTCGCGCTTCACAACTATCACGACTCTTTTAATGTATTCCCACCGGGATGGATTGTTCCTCAGTACAGAAGCTGCGACGGAGCAACAGCAGTCGCCAGCAATGATCACCGTTATGTTTCACATAATCCCGCTTGGGGACTCTATATCACCCCTTATATTGACCTGACCGCGATCTATACGACGCTCACTTTCGGTCAGGCGCAAAGCTGTTGGAGCGGTGGGGGATTCGTCAACTTTACCGGATCAGGGCTTTTACGTGCCCCAAGCGCAACCAGCCCTTTAAGCAAGTCCTATTCAATCTATATGTGTCCCTCCGACACTCAACCGTTTGACACACCTTCTGTTCGTAACTATGGACGGTCTAGCTATGTCAGTAGTCGTGGCAACGAGAATGTCTATGGACAGGCGAGCCAGATGACACCCAGCCCCGGGGTTTTCTTCACCAATTCGCGGGTCGGTTCTCGGGACATTACTGATGGCCTGAGTAACACTTTCGCGATCGGTGAAGTCAGTGCACTCCAATACACCGACGTCGATCATTCAACGATCTACGAGATCGGCGGAGTCTGGGCAGCACTCGGGATTCATAAAACCGATGATCTCGTCTCTAGAACGACGTTTCGAACCCGTCCCCTCAATCGCAGTACACCAGTGAAGACGAATGACACAGATGGCTTTGGCAGTCAACACACTGGTGGAGCCCACTTCCTGTTCTGCGACGGTTCCGTGAAATTCATCAGCGAAAACATCGCGATCGACACGTACGGGAATCTTGGCGATCGAGCAGACGGAAAAGTACTGGGCGAGTACTAGACCCTACTGGAGCATTTCCAGAAATTCTGCAGCGTCTCCGGAACGCGGGATTCGGCTTTGCTCCTATGGAACAGATCCACGTCTCTTTCTGATCGGGAAAGTCGCTGCGTGACCACATGAGAGACCAGTACAGTCCAGGCTTCGATTCACAAAGAACCAAAGCAGTCCACAGCGTTGCTCCATCCAGTATTAATGGTGGCTCTGAGGAAAACGACTGTCCCAATCTCGTCTGCTTGTTGTTTCCGGCTGCCACTTGAAGGTTGGAATCAAGATGAACGCATCCCTCGCAAAGCATCTTCAGCAGGTCACAATTTTGGGCGTGATCGCAATCTGTTGCTTATCTTATGGATGCTGGAACTCCGACACCGGCCCCCGACAATTCCACATCTACGGGGACGTCACTTACGACGGAAAGCCTATCCCAGTCGGACGCATTTCCTTCGTTCCGAAGGAAGGAGAAAATTCAGGCCCGCCCGGGTATGCCATCATTCAGAAAGGAAAGTTTGACACCAGAGATAAAGGAGGAAAGCCTTCTATCTCCGGGCCAATTGAAGTGTTGGTCACTCACTACGGCGAGCCCAATGCCGAAGGCGCACTTCCTGAAGTCCCTCTCTTTGACGATTACAAATCTGATCAAACAATCGATTCAAAGAAACGCCTTACCCAAATCGACCTCAGTATTCCCCCACTGCCACCAAAGAAGAAATCGAGACAGAAATAATCGCGTGCGAATTCCCGCTCCGTTGGAATTTCAGATCGTTCACCTGCATTTATCCGGCGATCAATCCGTATGCTTCTAAAACAAGACGAGTCAGATTCTGATGATCAGAACCTGACTCGTTTGAGTCTCCGTTTCAATCGGTCGCCTTATTTTGCAAGCAACCCGTTCACATATGGCAGAACGTGATCTTTGTATGTGAATTCATCAGGGTTCTCTGGGTCAGGGAACTCCTTGATCAGCTTTCCTTCGCCATCGAAGACGAGCACGATGGGAATCGACTGGTGCTTGATCTTCTCATTAAACAACGTCTCTGTATCCGTTGAAAGCAGAACATTCTTGAATGTCGCTTTCTGTTTGTTCAGGAATGTCTGAACCTTCTCGCGATGAGTTTCTGCTGTCGTTCCATCAACGCCATCAAAATCTGCCGACACAGAAATGCAGGCGATCTTGTCACTGTGATCCTGATGCAGTTTCACAAGATTCGGGAATTCATCGACACAGGGAGGGCAGTATGTCGCCCAGACATCCATCACCACAATCTTGCCAGGATGCTGCTTGACCAGAGCAATCGTTGAATCCCAGTCGAGCGTGTCCAGAGTCACAGGCTTTGCCTGATCTGAAGTCGGTGTTGCAGTCGGAGACATCGGAGTTTCGGCAGGTGAAACTTCCTTCTTTTCTTCCTGAGGATCAGTCTTGGGAGTTTCTACACTCGGACTGGGGCACCCCATTGCGGCCAGAAAAAACAAAGTTCCAGGGACGGTCCATTTCATCGCCATACTCGTCTTCCTCACGATGCTCTTCAGAAGTAAAGGACGCTTTCAGATTGTCGATTTGCCATTCACCTGCACCAGAAGGAGTTACTGGTGACTCTGCGCTGCCGTGGGGAACTCCCCGGCCCGAACTTCATCAATATACTCTTTTGTTCCTGACAGAATGCTGGACCGGAGATCCGCAAACAGTTTCATAAACTTTGGTTTGAAGCCAGAGACTCCGAACATATCCGGGGTCACAAGCACCTGACCATCGCAATGTGGGCCAGCGCCGATCCCGATCGTTGGAATGTTAACTGTCTCGGTAATTTTTCTGGCAATCTCAGCAGGCATCAATTCCAGAACGATTGAGAACGCCCCCGCCTTTTCAGCGGCCACAGCGTCAGCCAGCAGCTGTTGCTCGTTCCGTTGAACAGCAGACATCTTGCCATATTTTCGGACTGACTGCGGTTGCATTCCAATATGAGCCATCACTGGCAAATCACACTCAGAAAGACGTTCAATCGTCTTCGCCTGATGAACGCCCCCTTCGAGCTTCACGGCACCGCATCCGGTTTCCTTCAGAACACGCCCAGCGCTTCTGATCGCCTGTCTGGTACTAACCTGATAAGACATGAATGGTAAATCAACGATCACCAGACATTTCTTCGCGGCACGCGCCACGATTTCGCCATGGTAAATCATTTGATCAAGAGTGACCGGCAGTGTGCTGGTGTGGCCCTGCACGACCATGCCTAATGAATCTCCAACCAGCAGCGCATCAATCCCGGCTTCGTCAAGGATCGATGCCCATAAGTAGTCGTATGCCGTCAGAACAGTCAGTTTGCGACCGTGTGACTTGGCACTCGCAAATTCAGGAACATTCATAGAAGACCAAAACGCTATTCAGCAAAAGATTTCAAATTCAAAAAGACAGCATGAATCGCAGTTGAGCACTTGTCGGCCACATCACATGAGATTCCATCCCTGTGACAGTATCGATCGCCCTAATCGAGAACGCAAGGTGACCTGTCACTTCACAAACCGATTCAACACAACCTTCAGCTCATTCTTCAAACAGCTCCTGAAGGCCAAACGGAAGTCTACAGGCTGACGCTTCGAACCGGAGATTTGATTTCGATACAATCAGATTGCCGTATTCTTCATTGCTGTTGGATTGTCTTATGAAAATCGCAGTCGTCCAGATCGATGTTTCTCTTGGTCAGACAGACGTCAATCTGGAAAAGATCCTCCACTATTTGCGAATCACACGCGAAGCAGGGGCTCGTGTGACGATCTTCCCGGAATGTGCATTAACCGGATACTGCTTTGCATCACTGGAAGAAGCGAAACCATTTGCCCAATCCATTCCGGGACCTGCAACAGAACAAATCCGCGAGGCCTTGCAATCACTTGGCGGGGCGGCGGTCTTTGGGATGATTGAAGATCATGCGGAAGGAATCTTTAACGCCGCGGTCTTCGTCACAGCAAATGGAGTCGAACAATCGTACCGAAAGATTCACCTCCCATACCTCGGGATTGATCAGTTTGCGCAATATGGCGACCGTCCATTTGCCGTGCATGACTTTGAAGGTGTGCGATTCGGCTTGAGCATTTGCTACGACTCCGCGTTTCCGGAATCGATGCGAATTCTGGCTCTCCAGGGGGCAGACGTCATTCTTCTTCCAACGAATTTCCCGAGTGGTGCGGACTCCATGGTTGATCATGTGATGCGTACCAGAGCACTGGAGAACAAAGTCTATTTCGCGTGCTGCAACCGAGTCGGGGAAGAGCGGGGCTTTCCCTTTATCGGTCAAAGTCAAATAGTGGAGCCGAGCGGACTGCTCGCCGCGAAGGCCTCGCCTGATCAGGAAGAAATCCTTTATGCAGAGATCAATCCTGAGCTTGCCAGAAACAAACGTGTCGGGAGATCTTCCATCATGCAGGCGATCGACAGAATGGCCGACCGCCGTCCAGAAATGTACGGTCAGTTAATCGCTCCGCATGCGTTGCCACGCCCCGGTCGCGATGACTGATCAGGGGCCTGCTCACCTGACTGCTATTTGCTGGACTTCCCTTGTGTGTCGTCGTCCTTCAAAAGATCAGCAACACGCTGCTCCCAGAACGAGAGCTCGGCATAATCCACATTGGTCTCTGGTGAAGTCTGAACATCAAGCGGATGAGTGGCGTCCGGTTTTCCGGGAACAACACGACGCTTTGCCGTCGCTGGAGCAGGGGGGAGCGGCTGCGTCCCCTCCGGGAGCAGCGGGTTTACAGAAGCGGCCTTCTTGTCAGACTTCGCTGCATCTCCTGACTTCTTCGGCGGAACGTTTGCTGACGGTTCCTTTGGCGGCAAGGGCGTCACGTCAAAAGATTTCTTGGCCTCATCTAAATTGACAGAATGCTCAATCTCGGCGACATCGATATCGGAAAACTCAAGTGACCAGTCAACCGAACTGACTGGCGGTTCATGCTGCACAGTCTCTGCGGAACTCATTACCGACTTGTCCTTGTGATGCTGCCGATTCTTCCGTTCATCCAATTCCACGAGAAACGCATCTGACTTGATGCACTTTGCGCGTGCTGCTCGGGCCGCAATTCTCATTCGCTGGTCGCTGGAAACAACAGTGATCAATTCAGGTTGATTCGAGCCCAACAAAACATCTTCAATCAGATCATCCGCCTGACGCCCCTGCGGTGAAAAGATGACTTGCATGCCATGAACAGACTGAGCTCGACGATCACTTCCTTCTGCATACTGTGCATCAAAAATGATCGTCGTCTGCGCCCGTTCCTCTTCCGTTAACCCCTCTCTCAACCGTTTGAACAATCGATCGCGGGCTTTCTGGAACTGGCCGGTATGCGGACGGACCTTCCCATACCCTGCAAAATGCAAGAGGTTGTATCCATCAATCACCAGCTGCGTGGTCATGCCGTGTGAGGCCTTGTGGTCCTGATATCTAACAGATTCCGTGGCTCGTTGGCCTTTTCTCGAGCAACCGCCCCTGATTCAGGGAGGATTTCAAATTGACTATTTTAATGCAAAACTCGACGATCCAGTTCATTGAGACAGAAAAAACAGATTGAATCTTACGAATCCCCTCGGGGGGGACGGTCGTACGGATTCAATTTGACAATTCGAAACCTCGATCTTTATAGAATGTTGCCTCATGCGGAGTCCCCTCGATCAACTGAAAGTCGTCGGATGGCGAGAATGGGTTTCCCTGCCAGCCCTTGGTGTTGACGTCATCAAAGCCAAAATTGACACAGGAGCAACAACCTCGGCTCTGCATGCCTTCGAGATCGAGCGATTTCGCCGGAAACGAATGGACTATGTCCGGTTTCAGATTCACCCGAAACAATTGAACAGTCAGTTTGTCGTCCAGGCTGAAGCTCCATTGATCGAGATGCGGCTGGTTCGCAGTTCTAACGGGTACGAGTCGGAACGACCGGTCATCTCGACGCTGCTGCAGATCTTTGACGAGATCTGGGAAATCGAACTGACTCTCGCCAACCGGGATCAGATGGGATTTCGCATGCTCCTCGGAAGACAGGCCTTACGACGAAGATTTCTTGTTGATGCGGGAAGTTCCTATTATGACAAAGCCCGCAAGCCGCAGGGACGGAAACGGTAAGTTCCGGCTTGAAGCTTCTCCAGACAGACTTATGATCTCATTGGCAATGTACTTTTCGGTACAGCCAGACCTCTCAAACGCCCTGTGGATCGAATGTCCCAAGACGAACACGCACCAGTGCCAGCGACCGAGATGGTCACAGACGAAGCACCGCCGCCGCAAAGGCCGCTCAAGATTGCGATTCTCTCTCGAAAATCGTCACTCTATTCGACAAGACGCCTTAAAGAAGCAGGCGAAAGTCGAGGGCACCAGGTTCAGGTCATCGACTACCTGCGTTGCTACATGAACATCACATCGCATCGCCCGACCATTATCTATTCAGGGCGAGAGCTGAACGACATTGATGCTGTCATCCCGCGCATCGGAGCATCGCATACATTCTATGGAACCGCCGTTGTCCGTCAGTTCGAGATGATGGGCATCTTCACCGCGAATGAATCGCAGGCGATTACGCGTTCCCGCGACAAACTGCGCTGCCTGCAACTTCTCTCAAGAGACGGAATCGGCCTACCGGTTTCAGGGTGTGCCCACTCCACCAAAGACATCGACGGACTGATCGACATCGTCGGCGGGGCGCCACTCGTCGTGAAGATTGTTGAAGGGACACAAGGCGTCGGGGTGATCCTCGCCGAAACGAGAAAAGCAGCCGAAGCGGTTATCGAAGCCTTTCGAGGCGTTGAAGCAAACATTCTTGTTCAGGAATTCATTCAGGAGGCAGCGGGGAGCGACCTGCGTTGCCTGGTCGTCGGCGGAAAAGTTGTCGCCGCAATGATGAGAACCGCCCGAGCAGGGGAATTTCGATCCAACCTCCACCGAGGGGGAACAGCCGTAAAAGTGAAGCTGACACCAGAAGAACGAACAACGGCACTCCGCGCCGCGAAATCGATGGGACTTCGCGTGGCTGGTGTCGACATCCTTCGTTCACGACATGGGCCAGTTGTCATGGAAGTCAACTCCTCCCCAGGACTGGAGGGGATCGAAAATGCGTCCAAGCAGGACGTTGCCAGCAAAGTTATCGAATTTATCGAAAAACATTGTGATACATCCGACTCCAAGGACCGTATCAAGGGATAGACCGGTTCGATCTCTCAGGTAGTGGCACAGCGGTTTATTCGACAGGAAAATGAAGTGACTCCGTAGCCCTGTTACGCGGTATCACTTCAAGATCTACGTTGAAAGCATTCGGCAGGGAAACCATCGGCTGAATACCGCCCCCCATCACGCATGAGCTTGCCCCTCCCTTATATTCACTCACACTATGGAAAGTCCTGCGATCTCAAATCCCAGACCTGTCCTTGAAATCCAAACGGGCAAATACAAAGGACAGCGGATCACGCTCAGCGCGGACGAAGTCATTATTGGCCGTGGTGACACGGCCAGAATTCGGCTCCCGTCACCTGACGTCAGCCGTGAGCATTGCCGACTGACCTACGCGAACCGTCGTCTGATCGTCGAGGACCTGAAGAGTCGAAACGGAACGTTTATTAATGGGCGGCCGATTACCGGAAAACGCTATATCGCCCCTGGGCACACGCTGACCATCGGCCCCATGACATTTCTGCTGTTAGGAGCCTCGACAGATGGAGAGATGCCAACCGTGGGAGTGGCTGTCTCCGGAAAACGGAGAACTCGCCCGGATCTCTCTGATGATGACGTGATGGAACTGATCTCCGATCGCGCCACATTGGAAGCAAATCTGAAAGGAATGGAGACGTCCGATTTCATTCCAGTCGTCCCGAGAGAACAGCTCCCGCCACCGGGGAATCAGAGCAATCCCTAGGCTGATCCAGAATCTTTGACGCAACTCTTTCAGTCACTGAGGCTTGTGCGCATAAAAAAGGTGGCTCGCAAAACTGTGAGCCACCTTTTCTGTTTTCATTGCAGGCTGCTTACACTCGTCCAAGAACGAGACAGGCATTATGTCCACCAAAGCCGAAGCTATTGGACATCAACCGGTCGATTCGCATCTGTCGAGCCTGCAGCGGAACGTAATCCAGATCACATCCTTCGTCCGGCTCTTCGAGATTGATTGTCGGCGGAGCGACTTGATCCTGAAGTGCCATCACGCAGATGATGAATTCCAGACCACCAGAGGCCCCCAGAAGGTGCCCCAACTGGCTCTTGGTACTGGAAACAGCCACACTCTTGGCGTGTTCTCCCAAAACCGTTTTCACCGCAAATGTCTCTGCCTTGTCACCGAGTGGAGTACTGGTTCCATGAGCATTGATGTATTGCAGGTCTTGAGGATTCAATTGAGCATCGCGTAGTGCATTTTTCATAGCACGAGCGGCCCCTCGACCCTCTGGATCTGGTGCGGTCATGTGGGTGCCGTCGGCGGCCATTCCATAACCAAGAACTTCAGCGAGGATATTCGCTCCGCGGGCTTTCGCGTGCTCATACTCTTCGAGCACACAAATCCCGGCTCCCTCGGCAATCACAAACCCGTCGCGCCCCTTATCAAAGGGTCGACTAGCGGTCTGTGGATCGTCATTCCGAGTTGACAGGGCTTGCATTCGGGCAAAACCCGACAAGCCCATTGGTGTGATTGCAGCTTCGCTCCCACCAGTCACCATCACATCGGCATCGCCCATTTGAATCAGACGAAAGGCATCGCCAATCGCGTTATTCGAAGAAGCACATGCAGTGGCAACAGCACTGTTTGGACCGCGAAGTTTCCAGCGAACTGATACGTTTCCGCTGGCTGCGTTGACCATCAGCTTCGGAATCATCAACGGCGAGACCCTTGCAGGCCCCTGATCAAACAAAGCAGCATGCTGCTGTTCAATCTCGCTAAGACCACCGATACCGCTTCCGATCAACACACCGTGCAAATAGGGGTCACCAGAATCGAAATCGATTCCAGATTGCTGAATTGCTTTATGGGCTGCGGCCATGGCGAATTGAACAAAACGATCAAGCCGTCGGACGTCCTTATCGAGGATCTCGATATGGTCCGACAAATCAAAGTTTTGAATTTCGCCGCCGAACCGAACCTTAAACGTCGACGTATCAAATCGACGTAAGGGTCCGATTCCGCTTTTTCCGGCGCATATGTTGTCCCAGAACTCAGGGATTTGATACCCGAGAGTGGAAACGACGCCCATCCCTGTGACAACGACGCGCCTACGCATTGCTCAAGCACTTTCCTTTTGCTTGATGTAATCGATTGCATCACCAACGGTACGAAGCTTTTCATAGTCTTCGTCCGGAATGGTCACACCAAATTCTTCTTCGAACTTCATGCCCAGTTCAACCAGGTCCAATGAGTCCGCGTGCAAATCGTCAATGAAATTGCTGTCTCGTGTAATTTCGTCTTTATTCACGCTCAATTGTTCACTGACAATTGAGATCACTTTTTCTTCCACGAACTTACTCCTTTCACGGAGAAGAGCACCCCCGACGGTGCATCCATGATGATTGTCAAAAAATCGTTGACGCAACACGAAATTTGGCTGTTTGCGATAACGGCGTCAAGATATAGCGGCTTTTAACTTACGTGTAAACGGCAAGGCAAAGATGCCAGCAAGAATCGGTCGAGACTGCCGAAACTCACGTGTCATTGACCACTGTACAAGGAATTTTGCGGTCAACCCGCTTCATCAACCCGGTCAAAACACGTCCCGGTCCAATCTCGTAGAACTCGGTGATGCCGGAATTCAGCATGTATCGTAGACATTCTTCCCATCGAACAGGGCTGACAACCTGCCTGACAAGAATGTCCTTAAGTTCTGCCGGATCAAGATGAGGCACAGCGTCAACATTCGAAACCACCGGAATTTCCGGCGATTTCATCTCAACAGTTTCCAACGCTTGTGCCAGGCGCTGATCGGCCGGTTCCATAATTTTTGTGTGGAACGCACCAGCCACTGCCAGTGGAACGACACGGGCGTTTGCCGCTTCTGCAAGCTCAACCGCTTTTTCAAGTGCGGCATTCGAGCCAGAAATCGCGAGATTTCCTGGACAGAGATAATTCGCAATTTGAATCAGCCCAGCCGAACGGGCCTCATCGCAAATTGCGTTCACTTTATCAACATCGAGCATCAAGACGCTCGCCATCCCGGATGGAGTCGCATCCGCGGCGTCCTGCATCGCCTGACCACGCTGTTGAACGATCCGCAGGCCTTCTTCAAAGGACATTGCCCCGGAAAACACGAGCGCGGTGTACTCACCGAGACTCAAACCTGCTGCCATTTCACAAGACAGAACAACCTCAGGCGAATCTGCTCGCAATTTTTCCAAGGCAGCCAAGCTGGAGACAAAAATGGCAGGCTGGCTGATGACTGTGGAATCAAGCTCTTGCGATGGCCCTTCAAAACAGAGTTTTGCAAGGTCGTATCCCAGAATTTCGTTTGCCTGATCAAACAGACGTCGAGCAGCGGGATAAGCTTCGACCAGCTTGCTCGCCATCCCGACATGCTGAGCCCCCTGGCCCGGAAAAAGAAAACCGATACGGCTCATGGAATGCATCTCCTTAATGCTGCCGAGGCCTCAGGCAAGAGTCGCCAGAATTGCGATAATCCACCGTAACAAGCACCCATTCACCTTCGGCACAAGTTACGCAATCCATACGAAAATTGGTCCCCAGGCATCAGTTCAACACTATCATCAACAGTGTGCAACTCGACGCATAGAGACCACTTAGGTAACACGTGCGGTACGTCCTCCAGTTCTCTCCAGAACCAGAGCAACTTCTACTGCAGCGCTTCTGTAATTTTTTGATTGACGTTTCGATCTTTCAATGTCACGACAGTTTTAATTGCGTTTCGAATTGATCGTGCGTCACTGGACCCATGGGAGATCAGACAGATACCGTCAATCCCCAGCAACGGTGCCCCACCAGTTTCGTTGTACTCAAACTGCTTGGCAACCTCGTTAAAGGCACCAGCCGCCAAGTCTTTTTCATTCTGAAGAGAATCAATGACGTTGGTGTAAAGAGTCTTCATCGTCATCGCAGCCATGCCTTCGCTGACTTTCAGAATGACGTTTCCGACAAACCCTTCACAAATAACAACGTCAACAGACCCATTGAAGACATCGCGTCCTTCAACGTTTCCGATAAAGGAGCGAGCAACCGAACCGGCGGCAATCAGTTGACTTGCCTCACGGATCGACTCATTCCCCTTGCCGTCTTCACTGCCGATGTTCATGACACCGACACGTGGCTCTGCGATTCCAAGCACCTCGCGGGCGAAAACACTGCCCATCACTGCATACTGCGCGAGATGTTCAGGGCGAGCACCTGGGTTAGCGCCAACATCCATCAGCACGGTTTTGCCATGCAACGAAGGAAGAACGACCGAAATCCCCGGACGCTTCACGCCTTTCAAAAACAACTTGGTCCACAAGCCTGCAGCGACAACTCCGCCGGTATTTCCGGCGCTAATCAGCGCATCGACTTCTTTGGCTGCCATCATTCTCCAGCAGCGAGCAATGGAGCAATCCGGCTTTTTGCGCAACGCTTCCGTTGGCTTTTCATCCATGCCAACGAAAGTGTCAGAATGCACGACAACCAAACGCTGACCGGAATACCCGGTGCGTTCAATCATCGGATCGAGAACCGCCCGGTCCCCAACCAGCACAATTTCAATATCCGGAATTAATTGAAGAGCCTCAACGGCTCCATCAACGTTCACCGCGGGAGCGAAATCGCCCCCCATCGCGTCCAATGCGATCCGCATGTGAGACTATTCCTCAGTGGCGACCATGGGACGGCCCTGGTAGGAACCGCAATTTGGGCATACCACATGTGAAGGAACAGCCGTTCCACACTGTGTGCAATATTGCAACTTCATTGGCTTAACAGCGTTATGGCTGTTTCGCTTGCGGGATCGTGATTTGGACTGACGTCTCTTGGGGACAGCCATGATGCCGCACCCTTTCCACAAGTTAATTTCAAACGGGACGAACAACCGAACCTGGAGGCCAAGCCTCGGGCACGGAAAGATCGGGAATCGTATGTCAGGGTTAAAAGTTATGTCAAGGATCAGACGCAGCGAATGGCGTTCAGACTGGCCTCATTGAGAAAATGACACAACCAACACCGATTTCCGGGGGGCATTTTTCGCCGATAATGGCAGTTTTTTCAACAACTTTAGCGTATTTTCAATCAGAACAGAGAAATCAACGTTTCCTTATAGGAAACCTGCTGACACCTACATTAAAGTACACGCACCTTCCCGCGAGCAATTTAACCAAATATCCGTCAGCCATATTCACACTTCAGAACCACCAGAATCCTACACAACGACGGACAGTTCCCTGCGTCATTCCTTCCCAACCCCGTAAGTCACTAGAACCATGAGTCACGAAAAGAATTCCACAGACTCAGGGAAACAGAAGACCAAACCACCAAACGGCTGGTTCCACCACATTGCCCAAAGACAACTGCCACTGGAGACAGAAACCACCGTCTTCATTCTGGTCAATATTCTCGATTTTTTCGTGACGTACTGGTTGCTCATGTCGGGCGGGTTCCGTGAGAGCAACCCGATTGCAAACTGGTTTCTGGAAGGATGGGGCGTCACAAAAGGAATGCTCCTCTACAAACTGTCACTTGTGACAGTTGTGTGCCTGATTTCTCAGATTGTGTACCCTCACAGACCACGCACCGCACGATTGCTGCTCATTGGGGGGACCCTCGTTGCCGGCTATGTCGTCATTCACGGATTGCGACTGTACCTCACCCATGGCCCAGCCCCTGCAGCTGAGCCGCTCCCGCTTTTCTAGACAATATTCAGCCCCGCAGGACTCAGCCCCGCAGATCCACACAGGGCACTCCGGCAACGCAACCGCAACGTGAACTCCCACCAATAAAACGCTCAAAAAACAAACCACCGCTCAGACGTCTACTGCCACTCAACAGGCACCACTCCCAAGCGGATCAGGGAATAGAAAATGGCCAAAAAAGAGGCAAAAACCTACCAGATCCTTGAGAATCCCCCGACAGCCGCCACACCAACAAAAACGGTTATCGACGAGGACAAGACATCAACAGCTCCGCCAAAGAAGCCAGCTGGCCGACTGCTCTCTCTTGATGCGTTCCGCGGATTCATCATGCTGCTGCTGGCCGCACACGGATTCGGAATCGCGGCACTCGCACGGACGCCAGCAGACAACGAACTCTGGCAGATTCTGGACCGCCCCACCCTGCAGTGGATTTCGTTCCATTTCACTCACCCAGACTGGCAATCCAGCTTTGTTCCCGGGACTAGAGATCCTGCCATTGGCTCCCCTTGGCTACACGTCGGCGTTTCTTTCTGGGATCTAATTCAACCTGCCTTCATGTTCATGGTCGGAGTTTCTCTGCCATTTTCCATGTCACGGCGAGAAAGCTTCGGACAAAACAAACTGAAGCGAATTCTGCACTCCCTTACTCGATCGGCCACCCTCGTCCTAATGGGAGTTTTCCTTTACTCACTTTCAAATAAGTCAACACATTGGATTTTCCCAAACGTTTTGGCCCAAATCGGACTCGGCTATTTCTGGGTGACGCTGCTTGTGGGACGTCGCCGTTGGGTTCAAATTGCTGCAATGATCACAATTCTTGTCGGCACATGGGTGGGAATCCACACCTACACACCGCCAGCAGACGCCTCCCCCGAAGCGGTCAATGCTCGTGTGGAAAAAGGAGAAATCTACGCCCCTCCATACCGTCAGTGGTCCAAAAATCTGAATGCATTCCACGCATTCGACGTCTGGTTTCTCAATCAGTTTCCCCGACCAAGCGACGTTGGCGAATTCAAATACAATGGTGGCGGCTACCAGACGTTAAACTTTGTGCCAGCCATGGCAACCATGATCCTGGGACTGCTGTGCGGGGAGCTGCTGCTTTCCTCATGGCTTCCACGGCGAAAATTCTGGACACTCGTTCTCATTGCTCTGGGATGCTGGGCATTCGGCATTTTCCTGGGAGCAACATGCTGTCCGATCGTCAAAAAAATCTGGACACCAAGCTGGGTTCTCTTCAGTGGCGGCTATGTCGTTGGAATGCTTGCCATTTTCTATCTGCTGTTTGACATTCTGCCCTTCAAGAGACTCGCATTCCCGTTTGTCGTCGTCGGCACGAACTCTCTGCTGGTTTATTTCATGGGCGAACTGATTACGAAATGGCTTGCCCAGAACGTGAACCGCCACTTCGGATGGGCAATTGACGGAATTCTCGGCTGGATCGCGAGTACATTTCATATTTTGAATGGAAGCCAAGTTCCTCCAGAGGAAGCCGGAGCCTTCTTACACGCTGCTTTTCAACCTGTAATCAGTGCAACCAGCGCAGTCATTGCGATCTGGTTATTGTGCTACTGGCTGTATCGGCAACGGATATTCATCAGAGTGTGACCTCTCTCACAAGGACAAACCGAGGCACACTCTCAGCAAAACCCACTGCCAGAACATCACACCGAATCAATCATAACAACCTGAAAGTATGGGACTTAAGAACAATTGCGTCCGAAGAGTTGCGACGACAAAAGCAACACTGCTTTAGATTCACGTCCTTTACACAACTCGTAAGCTAAACCGTAGACGTGTGCATTTGAGCTATACTTTGATTGCAAAATATTGACACAACAAACACTGGCTCTGAGCCAGCCTATCGGTATGATTTGATTTGATGCGTCGATCCCTCAGGTAAATTCGCATCAGTATTTCAGGAATTACTCTTACCAAAGAGTTACGAATTGGGTGGCTGTCCACTCAATTGCCCCAGCGGAGTCAATGAAGTTCGTTCAATTGCCGATTTCCAAACGGAACTCAATCCAATTGCATCGGCCGCAACAGTCTCAATGACACACCTTACTTGCAAGTGCGTACCCTCTACGCCTTCCTTGCAACAGAACAGGCAGATCCGTCATGACGTCACCTTCCTCCCGCCGCTGTCCTGGGCCACTTAGCCGCCGCGAATTTATGAACATCGGGCTGACCGGGTTTGCCGGTTTAAGCTGGCCTGGTCTTCTTCGCCTGCGTGCTGAATCTGGAATCAAATCCAATCAGGAAAAAACAGCTGTCATTCTTGTCTGGCTGCCAGGTGGTCTCTCACACTTGGACACCTTTGATCCGAAGCCAGACAGCGGAAGCGAATATCGCGGTCCGTTCAAGACCATTTCAACAGCCGTTCCCGGAACAATGTTTACGGAACTGCTGCCACGGCATGCAGCGATTGCAGACAAGTTCACAGTTCTGCGTTCGATGAAGCAATCTGCAGGTGGTCACCCTGCCGGATCAATGCAGTTGCTGTCTGGTGACCCGGACACTCGCGACAAACCAAAACCGCGATTCCCGGACTGGATGTCGGTTGCTGCATACATGCGTGCCCAAGATGGGCGCCGCAGCAACCCATTGCCGAACTACATCGGCGTCAACCCGCCTCGAGAATACAACGGTCCAGCTTACCTCGGGAACGCCTATCATCCGTTCGCTGTGACAGGTGATCCGAATCTTCCAAACTTCGAAGTTCCTAACGTCGGACTTTCCAATGCCAAGGAAGCATCCCGACTGAGTGATCGAGTCGCACTTCGACAGAATCTGGATCTTCTCGAACGAAGCTTCGACCGCGAACGCGAACTGAATGCTCTCGATGAATTCGAAGAACAGGCCATGACCCTGCTCACGAATCCAAAAACTCGCGATGCATTCGATCTGACCAAAGAAGATGCTGCGACACGCGACCGCTACGGTCGTAACCGATGGGGGCAGCAATTGCTTCTCGCCCGTCGTCTGGTGGAATCGGGCGTTGAGATTGTCACAAGCCAGTTGAGCGGTCCTCTTTGCGGTCGCGTTCAAAACTGGGACGATCACGCGGTCAACCACCACGTCTTCGACGCCATGCGTTTCCGTGCAGATGCTTACGATCAGGCCTGCACAGCTCTGATCGAAGACCTTTACTCACGCGGGCTCGATAAGCGAGTTCTCGTCTGTATCACGAGTGAATTCGGACGGACTCCGAAGATCAATTATGACCGCAGCACCGGGGCAGGCGATGCCAGTGCACCGACAGGCACAATGCAGCCGGGTCGCGATCACTGGCCACGTGCGTTCACCAACATCTGGGCCGGGGGTGGAATTCGCCCAGGTCAAGTCATCGGAGCCACAGATCGTCGTGGGGAAGATGTTGTTGAACGAGCATGTGGACCAGGGGACTTTCTTGCAACTCTCTACCGTCACCTCGGGATCGATTACGGGAATGTGATGATCGAAGACCTCAACGGTCGTCCAACTCCAATCGTCGATAATGGCAAGGCAATTCCAGAACTCGCCCCACAGGTGACCGCATGATTAAGTGTTGGCAACTGTCTGTGTTCGCAGTCGGGCTTTGTGCCATTCAGCTGTTGTCCTCGTTTGCAGTGGCAGCTGATGACGCAAATAAGCTCACATTCATCAATGACATCTCCCCGATTCTGACTAAGGCAGGCTGTAACGCTGGCCCATGTCACGCTAAAGCAGGAAACGGGCAGAATGGCTTTCGTCTTTCTCTGCTGGGATTCGAGCCATCAGAGGATTACGAACACATTGTCAAAGAATCCCGTGGACGGCGAATTTCTCCGCTTGCCCCAGAACACAGCCTCTTGCTGGCTAAAGCGACCAACGTTGTTCCGCACACTGGCGGGAAGCGGATAGAAGTGGATTCAGTGAACTATAAGCGTATCGTTCAGTGGATCTCTGAAGGGATGTACTACGATACGGATGCCGCCCCAAAGCTGAAGTCGATCGAAGTCCACCCTTCGCAGAAGGTGATGAAGCCGCATGAAAAGGAGCAGCTGAAAGTCGTTGCTCACTTCACCAACGGCACTCAGCGAGATGTTACTCATCTCGCGTTGTTCGAACCGAACAACAAGAGTATGGCCGAAGTTACCGAAGAGGGTCTGGTCACCATTTCCGATATTCCCGGCAATGTTGTGATCATGGTTCGCTATCAGGGAGTCGTGTCGGTATTTACTGCGAGCATTCCACTCGGAGCCCCTGTCGAAAACCTGCCGACGCCAAAGAACTTCATTGATGAGCTTGTTTTCAAAAATCTGAAGCAGCTTGGAATTCCTCCATCAGAAATTTGCGACGACGCCACTTTTCTGCGTCGTGTCTCGATTGATATCGCTGGTCATCAACCAACGATCGAAGAGACTGAAGCCTTTCTGGCTGACACAAACCCGGACAAGCGGGACGCACTTGTTGAGTCACTGTTGAGCAGCCCCGGTTATGCAGATTACTTTGCTAACAAGTGGTCCGCACTGTTGAAGAACCGTCGCGATGCCACCAGTGATAAGACCGCGAATTTTGCATTCCACTCATGGCTTCGAGATAGCCTTCTGGAAAACAAGCCATTCAACCAGATTGTGCTGGAACTGCTCGGAGCAACAGGCGACGTCGTCGGCAATCCGGCGGTTGCCTGGTACAAGAGAGTGAAGGAACCAGAGGCTCAACTGGAAGACATTGCTCAGCTCTTTTTGGGTGTTCGCATGCAGTGCGCGCAATGCCATCACCACCCATTCGAACGATGGAGCCAGAACGACTATTACAGTCTTTCCGCGTTCTTCTCTCAGATTGGTCGCAAGCCGACATCCACACCAGGTGAAGACATCATCTTCCATAAGCGAGGCATTGCCAAAGCAGAAAATAAGAAGACACGTCAGCCGTTAACTCCAGCCGCACTGGGTGACCCGCCTTTTGAGATTCTTCCAGATGAAGATCCTCGACTGTATCTCGCCAACTGGATGGGACAACCTGACAACCCGTTCTTTGCCAAGGCGCTGGTCAATCGCTACTGGAAGCACTTCTTCAAACGTGGGTTGATCGAACCTGAAGACGACATTCGGGACACGAATCCTCCTTCGAACCCAGAACTGCTTGATGCATTGGCGAAGCACTTCGTCGAAAGTGGATACGACCTGAAGCAGATTATCCGCGTGATTACTCAATCTCAGGTGTATCAGCTCAGTGCGACCCCTAATGAACATAACATTGTCGACCAGCAGAACTATTCACGCTTCTATCCGAAGCATCTGCAGGCGGAAGTGCTGCTGGATTCCATCGATCAGGTTACTGGGGCAGTGACAGATTTCCCTGATGTGCCTAAAGGAACCAAGGCAATCTCTTTGCCTGACAACAGCTACAACAAATCCTCCTACTTCCTGGCGGTTTTTGGTCGCCCTGATGGAGCGAGTGTTTGTGAATGTGAACGAGTCGAAAGTTCAAGTCTTTCACAGAGTTTGCATCTCATGAACAGTGCAGAGATCAAGCAAAAGCTAACTGTGAGTCAGGGAACAGCGTTTCGGCTGGCAAACAATGACAAGCCGATTGAGCAAAACATCCGTGAGTTGTATCTCATCACGTTTTCTCGAGTCCCTCGTGGTGACGAGATCCAGATTGCGGAATCGTACCTCGCTAAAGCTCGCGTGAACGAAAAGGGCGAACCGCTTCCTCCGAAGGTGTCATTGCAACAGGGATATGAAGACTTGATCTGGGCTCTTTTGAATACCAAAGAGTTCCTGTTCAATCACTAAAATTTGCACCGGTTTTCAAACGTCACTGGCTTACATTCCCAGTCGTCGGTTCTCTTTAAAGGTCATGACATGACGTCTTACAGAATGCCAATGGCGGTCCTTGCTATCGCTTTGATGCTTGGAACGAATTCCATCTTGAATGCACAGTCAGTCATTCTCCCGGCACCAAGAGTTCTGACAACAATGCCGATGGGGGGGCAGGCTGGTACAACCTTTCCGGTAACCATTACCAGCGAGAGCGTGGATACCAAGGCCGAGTTGTTGTTCTCCGATCCTCGAATTACTGCAACTCCTCAACTGAAAGCTGACGGCAAACCGGAGTTGAACAAGTTTCAGGTGACGATTGCCGCAGACACTCCTCCGGGGGTTTACGAAGCTCGCGTTTTGACCCGACTGGGAATCTCTTCTTCACGAGCCTTTTCGGTAGGGGCTCTTCCTGAAGTTACTCGCGAAAAGCCAAACACAACATTAGAAACAGCAATGCAGGTCGAACCAAACTCGATCTGCAATGCGTACACGACAGCGAAAGCAATCGACCATTACACCTTCAACTCGACCAAAGGAAGTCGGGTTACAATTGAATGTGTTGCAAGTGGGATCGATTCAAAGCTGAAACCAGTGTTGATCATTGCTGATGCCAAAGGACGCGATCTTTCAGTCGATCGTCGCGGTGGATTTATCGACTACACGATTCCCGCCGATGGAACCTATGTCGTCAAAGTTCACGGGCTGACATTCCAAGGCGGACTTGAATCATTCTATCGCCTCGCAATTCAAACTCTTCCTGAAGGGGTTGCTGCTGTCCGCCAACCAGCGACCGAACCAGTCAATTCGATTTCAATTCCAGCGCAAACAGCTGGAGCAGTCGCCTTGAAGGAAACTGAGCCAAACAATCGTCCGAAAGATTCACAGAAGGTTTCACTTCCACTCGATATTGCTGGTTCCTTCTTCCCGGCAGCAGACGTCGACACTTATGAGTTCGATGCGAAAAAGGGTGAGGTATGGTGGATCGAAGTGGTCTCTGAGCGAACAAAGCTTCCGACCAACCCGTTCGTTAACATTCAACAGGTTGTGAAAAAAGGGGACGCTGAGAACTCAGTCGACGTTCTGGAACTGAACGATCTGCCAAGCCCAGTCAAACTGTCGTCAAACGGATATTCCTATGATGGATCTCCTTATGATGTCGGAACAGCGGACGCATTTGGAAAATTCGAAGTTAAAGAAGATGGCACCTACCGTCTTCAGGTTCGCGATCTCTTTGGTGGAACACGAAATGACCCACGCTGCACATATCGTCTGATTGTGCGAAAAGCCGAGCCTGATTTTTCGATGGCTGCCTGGGCACTCCACATGACCTTGCGTAACGGCGACCGTGCGGCTCTTTCTAAGCCAATCGCTCTGCGAAATGGGGCGACCATGATTTTTGAAGTGGTTGCCGTTCGCAAAGATGGATTCAATGGAGACATTGAGGTCAGCGTTGAGAATCTCCCTGAAGGAGTCACAGCACAAGGATTCAAGATCCCTGCTGACAAGAGTTCCGGGACGTTGATCATCACCGCCGCATCAGGCGCAAAATCTGCTCACAGCGTCGCCAAAATCGTTGCTAAATCGACGATTGACGGTAAGCCGGTTGTTCGTGATTGTCGTCTTGCCTCAATGGCTTGGCCGGTCCGCGATTCAAACCAGGAAATCCCGAACCCACGACTGATTGCAGACGTTGCCGTGTCTGTTTCCGGCGAAGAAGCGGCACCATTGACTGTGGTTCCTGCAAACCCGGAAGTCGTTGTCGTCGCCGAGAACAGCAAAGTGACGATTCCACTCAAGCTGACATGGCGCGGAGAGTATTCTGGTGCATTGACATTGAAACCAACGGGATGTGGTTTCGAAAAAGTGAAAACAATCAATGTCCCACTGAAGAGTGAAACCTTGAATGTTGAGCTGGACCTTGCAGACTTGAAACTTCCTGTCGGTGACCATGTTTTCGCTCTCTACGGAGGGGCCGTCTCAAAGTATCGCTACAACGTGGCTGCCGTGGACACAACGACAGAAGAGCTGCGGGTAGCAACTGAAGAGTTGACCAAGGCAACGACAGCTTCACAAATGGCGACAGAGGCAGCAAAAGCTGCAACAGATGACAAAAAGGCTACTCTCGACGAACAAGCCAAGGCAGCTGCGGAAGCACAGAAAAAAGCTGCTGCTGTAAAGACTGAACTCGAAGCCAGATTGAAGGCGGTCACCAGTGCTGCTGCTCCAAGCGATATCGTTGATATCGTCGTGACAGAGCCGATTCGCCTCAAGGTTACCGCAGCCGAGAAGAAGTAAACGAGTTCGGTTTTGCATGTGCCACGCAGCAGCCTTCTCGACAAGAGAAAACTGAATTCTGTGTGTCATAAAGGACATGCAACTTCGTGAATTTCTCTCGAATTAAATTTGATTGAGTTGAGGGGCTATTCGTACTTGGGCCAGCGGAATTACGAGTAGCCCCTCTCTCTATTTTCCCTGCCGAACAGCCTGCCCCGCCAAGTTTCCAGCGTGTGATCACCTTCACCTCCTCACACCTGAACGCGCGGTCTATTACTGAAATGTGATTTCAATGACACCGATGATTCCCTTGCGAGTATCTCTTGTTCGCTATTGCTTGGCTGTCGCTGCGCTGGTGTCTATCGGAATCAAATCTGTTAATGCAGAAGTCGACTTTTACAAAGATGTCTACCCGATCCTGAAAGCGAACTGCATCTCGTGCCATAACAAGACAACCACCGAATCGAGTTTGAATTTGGAAAGCCCTGAAACTATCAGGGCCGGTGGCGACTCTGGGCCGGGAGTCGTGCCAGGCAAGGCTGCGGAGAGCCTGATCTATCTGGCGTCGACACACGAAGGGGACTCTGTCATGCCCCCGAAGAACAATAAAGTGGGTGCTGTTGACCTGACCCCTGCTCAGCTCAACATTCTTGCCAGCTGGATTAACCTGGGTGCCAAGGATTCTGTTCAGCAGTTAGAGAAACTCGTTTGGCGTCCAACTCCTGCAGGAGTGCACCCGATCTACAGTGTCGATGTGACTCAGGATGGACGATGGGCTGCCGCAGGCCGAACAAATCAAGTGGCAATCTATGATTTGGCGACTCGACAGTTCGAGACGATTCTCGCTGACAAGGCACTTGAAGGAAAACCGAACCCACTTCCAAACGGACGTTCTCACCTTGGATTTGTGCAATCACTCTCGTTTAGTCCCGATGGAAAGCGGCTTGCAACCGGGAGCTTCCGGGAGTTGAAAATCTGGAGGCAGGAGCAAGCGGATGTCGTTGCCTACAAGACACCTCAACTCGCGGACGTGATTGCAACAACGCTCACTCCAGATGGTCGATTCCAGATCATTATCGACAGCAACGGAGACCTTCACGTCTTCGATCTTCAGGCAGGAACCATCGCCAGAAAAATCACCGTTGGCCCCATTCAGGAAAAGATCCTTGCAGTGTCACCGGATTCCAAGGTTGTCGCCTTGGGGGCACCGGAGAACGTGATCGGTTTCTGGAACCTGGAAACTGGTGTCCGTGTTTCGGGTATCACAGCTCCATCGCCGACTCAAGCAATCTCATGGGGAGCGGACAGCAAATCAATTATTGCAGCAGGTGAAGACAAAATTATTCGGGTCTGGCAACTTCCAGAGGGGCAGGCCGAAGCTGGTGCACCGATTGAACTGAAAGGGGCACAATCCGGATTTACTGCGTTGAGCGTGGCGAACAATCCCAATCAGGTGATTGCAGCAACCGCTGATTCCCAGTTCCACATTTGGGATCTCTCGAATGGAACACTGACTCAGTCACACAAGATCCCTGTTGTTTCAAGCCTGGCGATTTCCAAAGACGGAGGAACGCTTGTCGCTGGATGTGTTGACGGAGCGGTTCGCGTTTGGGATTTAAAAGCCGGAAAGCAGTCTGCTGAGTTCAAAGATGACGCCAAGAGTCGAGAAGAGATCGCTGCCATCAACTGGCAAGTTGCTGCATTGACGCTCGAATTGAATTATCAGAAACAGGAAGTCACCAGACTGACCGCTGCGAACAAATCGTTGGACGAAGTTCTCAAGAAGTCCAAAGAGACGATCGAAACGGTGAATAAGGTTCTTCCAGATCGAAAGAAGGCGCATACAACGGCAGATGAAGCGAAGACCGCTGCTCAGAAATCTGTTGATGACCTGAAGACAAAGATTGCAGCACTTCCAGAGGGTCAGAAAGACGCTGAACTGGAAAAGCAATTGAAAGCTGCGGAAGACGCTTTGACGAAAGCTGCAACAGAGGAAACAACTGCTCTCAAGAACCTGCGTACGTCTGAAACGCATGTGAACGATGCCACCAATGAAGTTGAGATTGCGACAGCGGCACAGACGAGAAACACTGAGCTGTTGAACGCTGCCAACACAGCAACGACAACTGCACAAACGGGTCTCGACAAAGCTAAAGCAGATCTGGCAGCCAAACAGAAGGCCATTTCTGAACGGAAAATCCATCCGGTTTCTGTCTCAATTTCGGTTGATTCACGAATCGTCGCGGCCGTTTTCAATAATGGCGAACAGAGAGCATGGGCAATCGCTTCCGCAACACCTGTCTTGCATGTCGACGGCAGCAAAGAGTGCGGTCGAGCCTCCATCGTCTCAGTGATCCCTGGGCAATTCATTACCTCTCTCCCTGATGGATCGGCTTCACTACTGGAGACCAAGCCTCGGTGGGTTCTGGAGCGGACCTTGGGTGATGAGAACTCAACGATCTTTGCGGATCAGGTGAATGCATTGCGATTCAGCCCAGACGGGAAAGTTCTCGCAGTGGGTGGGGGTGAACCTTCCCGATCAGGTGAAATCAGTCTTTGGGATGTCGAGTCAGGAAGTCTGATTGTGGCGTGGAAGGATCGGCACGCAGACACAGTCATTTGTCTGGATTTTTCACCGGACGGAACGCTGCTGGCGTCAGGAAGCACTGACAAACTGGTCAAGATCACAGATATTGCCAGTGGAAAGCAGACTCACTTGTTTGAAGGACACACGCATCACGCGATGGGTGTCTCGTTCCGGGCAGACGGCCGAATCCTTGCGAGTTCAGGGGCCGATGGCGCGGTTTTGATTTGGGACATGCAGATCGGCGAACGTATTCGCAAAATCGAGGGATGGAACAAGGAAGTCACGGCTGCCAAGTTTATGGGCGCTTCAATCAATGTTGCCACAGCCGCTGGTGACAATCAGATCCGTGTAGTGAACGACCAGGGTGGGCAGGTTCGCACCATTGGAAGCCTCCCGAACTTTATGCATGCTGTCGCGACCACCTCCGATGGCACCATCATTGTTGCTGGTGGTGAAGATGGAGTTCTCCGTGTCTGGAATGCCGCTGACGGAAAAGAGCTGGCAACATTCCCGAATCTCTAGACCGTATCGGTCTATCATGTGGCCGCGCAGCAGCCTTCTCAATAGGAGAAGTATTGAATCCCGCGTGCCAGATTCGACACATGATCTCTAGAAGTGCGCTAGTTTGCTAAGCAAAGGATGCCGGGAATTAAGTTCAGTCCCGGCATCCTGATTTTTTCTCGCACCTGCGCACCTGCGACAGAAGGGATGAAGCTTATGCTTATTCCCATCAGACGTGCAGGTTGGATATGAAGATTGCCGGGCAGACAGTCGGTCATTGTTTTTCCTCGATCTACCATCTTCGTAGAGGCGAAGCATCTCACCTGACATTACGGCTGAATCCCTTGCCGTTGAGTTTTCACAAGCGGTTGCGAGACCGGGGAATTGTTGCTCCTTTTCCCCCAATGAAAGTTTCCCGTGACTCACAGGGAAAACCGATGCGGGACGCTCAGGGACAGGTGTTGACAATCTCTGACACCCGAAATCAGGAGTATGTTCAAGAGGTCGACCGATATCATCGTGCAGTGGCCGTTCTTTCTGTTGTGGAAGCATTGCGGGCTGATCCGGAGGTGTGCTTTGAAACTCCGGTTCCAGTCGATCCGGCAAGCCCTGATGAATGGTGGCAATATGCAGAAAACGTGTTTCAGGAAATGGAACACGCTGGCTTTGCCGCTGGTGATCTGATTCTGCTTTGCCGAGAAATCTGTCGTTTGAGCAATCTTGTGGATGACCATTTGACGGTTGCTCAGAGTTCTTTTTCGCAGAGTCAGGAACCCGTTTCCGACTAGATGCGGCGCTGAACAGCCCGCGTTCGCTCGATTATCAGATTCTCCGAGTATGTGAACGTCTGCACTTAAGTGAAGAGAAGTTCCAGAGTCTTGGCTATGAGGCTCAACTTCGCTTGTTGGCATTCACTCAGATTCGAGAACGTGAAGAAGCCGCATTATTGCACCTGACTTAGACCGTATCGGTCTGTCCTGTGGCCGCGCAGCAGCGTTCTCAATAAGAGAAACATTGAATCCCGCGTGCCAGATTCGCCTCATGATTTCTGGACGTACTCTCCCGAGTGCCTGCGAAGCGGCCGTTTCGTTTGATGAAATGCAACTCGCCGCGTGGCGGAAGTGTGGAAACAATTTCGCAAGGTGATCTAGTGCACAATCTTGAGGATTTACACCTGAGGCATGCTCGGTCATCTCACCAGAACGAACGGGAATACCGTGTGCAGGAAACGTAACACCATTCGCAAAACTCGCTGAAGATCATCAGTGATGCTTGCATCAGCAACCGGTTCGGCGGGAGTCGAGCCAGCGCGAATCTTCAAACGACAGGAAGAACATCATGGCGGACTTAACAAGTCTGGATGGAGTCAAAGGACAGGAAATCAATGCGGAGCAGATTCGCGGAATCCTCTCACAGATCGATCTCGATCTGATGAATCTGGTGCGAGACGGGAAACTGGCCGCATTGAAATACGGAGTCAATGGAGCAGGGGGACAGTCCACAGATCGAGCCGCGAATCTCCGTTCGCTTCTGGAAGCCAGAGATTACTACCAGCGTCTTCTGGAATCGCATCCAGTGTGGTGCACGACGCAGGCTCAAGTGGAGTAACAGCCAGAACCCCCGCAACTGTTCCTCTCTTTCATACGTGTTTCACATCGGCTCCCTAGAAGCTTGTCATTTTCCAGATCCGGAGAGTAATGCAATGGATGATTCCTCTGACCGGATTTTGGAGTCGCTTTGCCAGATCAATGTGAATCTGGA
>JBEBTF010000027.1:0-30268 GCA_040393865.1 Planctomicrobium piriforme
GTGTTTTGTAATCTGAAGCTTGGTTGTTCAACTCGAACTGAATGGCTCATATCCATGAAAATTCTGAATATTGCGTGCCTGGCCCTGCTCTGTACCGCGTCTGCATGCGTTGCGGATGTGAACGACATTAAGGCTCAACAGGAACCGGTCATTCCGGTTAACAAGCAGACTGCAGAAGTGCCAGCCGCCGCTACTGAGACAGTTGCCCCTTACAAGGTGAAGTTCGAAACCTCAAAGGGGAATTTCATCGTCGAAGTGCATCCAGAATGGGCACCACTCGGAGCCGCTCAGTTCAAGAAGGCTGTTGAAGCTGGCGTCTACAACGACGCTCGATTCTTCCGCGTTGTGGAGGGGTTCATGGTGCAGTTCGGGATTCCTGGCGATCCAGCGCTCGCTGCTGAATGGCGAGAAAAACGGATTAAAGACGATCCGAAAAATCAGTCAAACCAGCGTGGTTACATCACTTTCGCGATGGCTGGTCCAGACACACGTACCAGTCAGGTCTTTATTAACTTCAAAGACAACTCATTCCTCGACAATCAGGGCTTCCCTCCATTCGGGAAAGTCATTGAAGGAATGGATGTTGTTGACTCGCTGTATAAAGGCTATGGCGAAGGATTCCCGAACGGGCGCGGGCCAGATCAAGGTCGCATTCAGTCTCAAGGAAATGCTTACCTGATCAAAGGGTTCCCGGAACTCGATTACATCACTAAAGCCACAGTGATTGAGTAAGTTTGGCGTGTCGCGAACCTTGTCGTTCGCGAATGATATGAAATGCACACGGTCATAAGCAGCCTTGAGCTTGTGTTCAAGGCTGCTTTGAGATGATCGTAATTGTCTGAAAAGTCTGTTTTGCTTTTATCTGAGAGAGGAGTCGCACGTTGTCTGCTTACAAAGTGAAGTTCGAAACTTCAAAAGGGGATTTTACCGTTGAGGTTTATCCTGATTGGGCTCCGCTCGGGGCAGCTCAGTTCAAAAAAGCAGTTGAAGCAGGCGTCTACAACGAAGCCCGATTCTTTCGCGTGATTGAAGGGTTCATGGTTCAGTTCGGGATTCCTGGCGATCCAAAGCTGTCTGCCGAATGGCGGGAAAAGCGGATCAAAGACGACCCGAAAAAAGAGTCCAACCAGCGTGGGCACATGACCTTCGCCATGGCTGGCCCGAACACGCGAACTTCTCAGGTGTTCATTAACTTCGGAGACAACTCGTTTCTGGATGACCAAGGCTTCCCGCCTTTCGGCAAAGTGATCGAAGGCATGGACGTCGTTGATTCTCTCTACGATGGCTATGGCGAAGGGGCTCCACGAGGCCGAGGACCAGATCAGGGACGCATTCAGACTCAAGGGAACGAGTACCTGATTAAAGGCTTCCCTGAGCTTGATTATATCAAGACAGCAACAGTGATCGCGTAATACTCAATCTGTTTGTTGAACAGATTGAATGCGACTTTGCTGGTAGGGCCTTGAGCGGATCGTTGGCATTTTGTCTTTGGCATTGGTCTTAGGCAAAGTGCCGCGTCTGTTTAAATTACTGGTTCAGATGTGTCGTCAGGCAGTGATTACTTCTTGTTTGTTTCCTCTATTGGGCAACGTGCGATATGAGTGCTGCAACTTCCCATTCGGTCAAGGCAGCCAAATTCGTCAAGAATCTGGATCGTGCGCATTGGCATGATCAATCGCTCTGGTTTGTTCGGGCGAAGCGTGACAAGGCGGCTGCGACTCTGCCTGAATGGGAAGAGTTGCGAGAGCTGGCATCCAAGATCAAGCAGTACACGACCTCGCATCTCGCCGATCTTCTCGAACAGTTTGAAGCCAATGCAAAGAAGCATGGGGCTCACGTTCACTGGGCAAAAGATGCGGCAGAGCATAACCGCATCGTGTTAGAGATTCTTCAGAAGCATCAGGTCAAAAAACTTGTGAAAAGCAAGTCGATGTTGACTGAGGAGTGCCATCTCAATCCCCATCTTGAAGCACACGGAATTGAGGTCGTCGACACCGATCTGGGTGAGTGGATTGTGCAGCTGCGACAGGAGCCGCCGAGCCATATCGTCATGCCGGCGATTCACACCAAGCGTGAAGAGATCGGTCAGTTGTTCCATGAAAAGATTGGAACCGAAAAGGGGGCGACCGATCCTCAGTATCTCGCAGAAGCGGCGCGGCAGGAGTTGAGACAACGGTTTCTGGCTGCAGATGCTGGTCTGACTGGCGTGAACTTTGCAATTGCAGAAACAGGTGGTTTTGTCGTTTGCACTAACGAAGGAAATGCCGACTTAGGTGTATCGCTCCCTCGGCTTCACATTGCGAGCATGGGGATTGAGAAGCTGATTCCGCGAACGAAAGACCTGGGAGTCTTCTTGCGGTTGCTGGCTCGATCTGCAACCGGCCAGCCGATCACGTCGTATTCCTCGCATTTTCATGGTCCGCGAGACCCGGATTCAGAGTTGCACATTGTTCTCGTCGACAACGGAAGAAGCCAGATTCTTGGCAGCTCCGATTTCCGTCGATCGCTGAACTGCATTCGTTGCGGGGCCTGCATGAATACCTGCCCTGTTTACCGTCGCAGCGGCGGACACAGTTACAGTGCGACAGTGCCTGGCCCAATCGGTTCAATTCTGGGGCCATCTCATGACATTGAGAAGTACGAATCGTTGCCGTATGCGTGTTCCTTGTGTGGTTCCTGCACGGATGTCTGCCCTGTGAAGATTAACCTTCACGAGCAACTCTATACGTTCAGGCAGCGCGTGGCCAACAGGGGGCTTTTGTCTCCAGTAAAGAGCATTGGGATGAAGGTCGGCGGGATCGTGTTGTCTCGCGAGTGGCTGTATAGGTTGGCCGGGAAGGTTGGGCGGGTTTCGCTGCGGTATTTACCACGTTTTGTGATCTATAGCCCATTGAATCCATGGGGGCGTCAACGCGATTTACCGGTTCCACCGCAAGAGAGTTTTCGCGATCAGTACCGTCGTCGGCAGGCGAAAAAATAGCTTGGTGCACAACATCTGGTGTGTGACTTTAGTGATTTTGCTATTGCTCATACAAAATCATTGAAATTCTTTACAACTGCGTTCCGCTGGGGTAAATTCAGCAAAACCTGCCGGTTGTGCCAGCATGAAAGCGACGCACGCTCGGCAGTCAGGCTTGAGAACTCTTGTCGAGTTCTCAACAAAGCCAGGACTGAAGGAATTAAGTCCACGCAGTTTAGGAATGGAATCCATGTGGGAGCGCCAACTTCGCGCCGGTATGTCTCCCGCCTTGCCCGGCGTTTTCGGTCAGCAAAATCATCTCTTCCTGCTGACGCGCAATCGCATCGCTCCTGTATCCATTCTCTTCTGTGGTGACTTTCCTTCGTGCCAGCGTCTGCGTGTGATCGCATCAGACTGCTTCACATAAATGACGCGACCCTGACTCGACCCTGGGTTGCATTTGAATCACGGAAAAGTTCACACAAGGAAGAATGAATGAACTCCAAGCCCGTCATCGCCATTAACGCAGATTTCCGTCCAGCTAAGGGAGACAGCTTTGCGTTTTCCTGGATGCACACTGGCTACTACGATTCAGTCGCCGGTTGCGGCGGTATTCCTGTGATGCTGTCTCCTCTGGCAACAGATGAAGACCTGCAACGTGTTTTGGAAATGGTGGACGGACTGGTTCTGACTGGCTGCAAGCTGGATCTGGACCCTGCTGGCCTGGGATTCGATCGCCACCCGATTACTCGCCCAATGCCACAACGTCGCGAAGACTTCGATCGTCGCCTCGCTCGTCTGGCATACGAAATGAAGATCCCGACACTGGCGATTGGCTCCGGGATGCAGACCTTGAATGTGATCTGCGGCGGAACTTTGTTCCAGCACGTTGCAGAAGACGTGTTGAAGTCTCTGTGTCATCGTGACCCAGTCGAGAACTGCCTGCGTCACGTGATCGAAATCGTGCCTGGCAGCAAGATGGACACGATCTACGGCCCAGGCGAAATCCGCGTCAACAGCGACCACCACATGGCCGTTGACCAACTGGCACACGTCTTCCGCGCCAGTGCCACCGCAATGGACGGCGTCATTGAAGCCTATGAATCTGTCGTTGAAAACTGGTGGTGTCTGGGGGTTCAATTCCACCCAGAGAGTGAATCAGCCAGTGCTCTCGATATGCAAGTCTTCGAAGCCTTCATCGAAGGTGTGAAAGAAAATCAGCAATCCGAAGCCGACGTTTACAAGTTTGAGACATCACGTCGCCGCGTTGCATAAGTTGGTTTGCGGTGAAATTGATTCTCGGTAAGAGCCTTGGGCGGAATGCTCAAGGCTCTTACTTTTTCCTGACTCGTTCTGTTGTGAACGTCTTTGTTTATACAGGTCAATCAGGCGCGCGACTCAGGCAGGTGGACGTTGGTGAAATAGCCATAGGCCGTCCAGTTTCTGAACCAGGTTTGCAGCATCGTTGGCGAGAAACTCTCTCCTCCCATCTCCTCGATCGTCGCTGATAATGCGTCGATCAGTGATGTTCCCTGTTGTAATTGTTGAAGTAGAATGAACTGTGGTTTGTCGATCACAGTGCGGCGCACAACAAACTCGCGTCGGTGGACAGCGAGAAATGTTTCTTGTGGGATCGGTGACGGTAACGGTTTCCCTTTGCGGACAGCGGTGATCGTCTCGTGAACGGGAAATTGGAGGTGAACGAGCTTCAGCGACGGCGTGACTTCGATTCGAATGTTGAGCAACTGTTCCTGAGGAATTGCCAGAAGTGCTTCAGCACTGAGCTTGGCCGTGCCTTCATCGCCCGGGCCATCAAAGACTTCACTGTAAAGCCGTTCCAGCCTCGCAACTTCGATCAGGAAGTCTGCCCAATCTGGAGTTGTGTCCCCTTCTTCTTTTGGGGGACGGTTTGCATTCAGTGAGTCAGGGAACCGGCGTCCAAGGTCGGCAAGCGTATAACTGCTGGGAGGTGTCTCCTTCAGGTATGTGAGAACAAAGCCTGCGAATGCATCCTTGCCGACAAGGAATCGTACTGCAGGGAACTCGCCTTCCAGGCATTCAATGAGTCTGGCGAAATAGGCGTTTCCATAGACCGTCAGTCTTTGCACACTTGTGCAGTCAACTGACGGAAGAATCACTTGACCGACTTGCTCTGGTGGTACTGAGATTTCCTGTTGGGCTTCAGGACTGTTGATCCCAGCTTCAATTCCCTCAGGGTGCCGAATCACCGACATCATCCAGCGTTGAAGCACATCGAGATGCGGAGAGTTGTTCATTACTCCACCTCGGCAGAAACAAAGACGGCTGGTTGCGGAATTAAAGTGGCAGAAGAAGTGACCGACTCAGGAGGCAATGAGTGTGCGATTGTGCCTGTGGTCTGCTCTGATTGTGTGTGCTGATCTGATGTTGATGCACAAGGCTGCGGTGAGATCCGTTCAATTTGTTCACGTGCCTTCAAGACTTCTGCATGAACGATTGGGAACTCAGGAATCTTTGCGTCCCACTCCAGCAGCGTCGATGTTCCACCTGTGAAGTGGTGGGCAAGTCGATAGAGATCCCAGACTGGATCAATTACCGGTCCATCATGGGTATCGATGCAGTACGTGCCCATGTTTGTATGACCAGCAAGGTGAATCTGCACGATCCGGTCATGAGGCACCTTGGAAATGTACTCTCGTGGATCAAAGTTGTGATTCACGCTTGAGACATAAACATTGTTCACATCGAGCAGAAGACCACAGCCGGTTTCTTCTGCCATGCGCGAAAGAAACTCCCATTCCGGCATCGTCGAACAGGCGAACGTGACATAACTGCTGGGATTCTCAAGCACGAGGGGGCGCTCAAGGAAGTCTTGGACAATGCTGATTCGCTTCACGACATGTTTCAGGGTCTCTTCCGTCAGCGGGACGGGAAGCAGGTCGTGTGAATTGATGCCTGCAATTCCAGTCCAGCAGAGATGATCGGAGATCCAGTGAGGGTGAACCGTGTTCGCCAGCGCCTTCAGTTTCTGAAGATAATCGAAATCGAGTTCGTCTGAGCTTCCGATTGAAAGTGAAACCCCATGCATGACGATGGGGTAACGTTCCGCAATTTGCTCAAGGACATATCGAGGCCGTCCCTGAGAATCCATGTAGTTCTCAGAGATGATCTCAAACCAGTCAACGGCGGGCGATTCATTGAGGATGTGAGAGTAATGAACCGACCGGAGCCCGACACCCATACCGAGATGCGGCATCCCCAGCTTCGACTGTTTGGCCAAGTCGGCTCGCTCCATTTCTATCACTCTCAGAATGCCGCTGACACCAGATCAGAACGGAAATCGTTTTGACTGATGGAGGCGGCTGACGTTTTACATCGCCACTTTAGCAGGTGCCGGGCCGAACTCTTTGCCGGCTGCTTTCATCGCTGCCTCAAAGTTCTTGCGACCAGATTCCCAGGCGTGTTCCAATGGAACATGACAGAGCCCCTGGCCTTTGCAGTCGTTTTCGCCTGGCTTTGCGCCGCAACCGCCCTGCCCTTTGCACTCGTTCTGAGTTCCGCAAGCATGGGCAGCGACTGTGGCACAGGTGCCCTGTCCTGCACAGGCGTTGTCTTTGCTGGCTCCAAGATTTTTACAAGTGTTCAACCCGCGACAAACGTGTGGTTCGGTCAACAACAGGCTGACTTGCTCGTCGCCAGCAGGCGTTGCTCCAGCGTCGCCTGATGCAGGAGTTGAGCCTGATTCTGTTGCCTTTGGGCAACCAGCGAGAGAACCGGCCATCAATCCCCCGAATGCTGCGAGTGCCATCTGGTGGAAATTGCGACGATTCAGATCTTGTGACATCTGTCAGGCTCCTGCCTTTCAAGAGGTTTTCTGTATTAGAGCAGTTTGCTCTCCCGAGTGCCCGCGCAGCGACCGTTTCGATTGATGAAACACTACTCGCCGCGTGGCGGAAGCGTGGTTATCATTTCGCAAGGTGCTCTAGGAGATCACCGGATTATACCGCGTTCGTTAAGTCGATTGAAGCAGGTCATCTTTGATGGTGGTAATCCCAGTCAACGAAGGTGGTCAGTGAGGTTTGCTTCAAGTTGCTTTGTGGTATTTCTGAGCATCGAGCCAGTTATCGCCAACCTTACAGTCAACAACGATCGGAACATGCAGTTCCAATGCCGTTGTCATTTCATGCCGGGCGAGATCGATCAGTGAATCGACAGCATCTTCCGGAGCCTCAAACACGAGTTCGTCGTGAATCTGCAACAGCATTCTGGCCGGGTGATTCTCTTGTTTCAGGCGATCAAAAATGTTGATCATTGCCTGTTTGATGAGGTCTGCCGCTGACCCTTGAATCACCGCGTTGACGGCAGTTCGTTCTGGAAGATTCAGGTTCCCGAAAACCACTGGCCGAATGCCAACAATCTCGCGTCGACGCCCGAGAATTGTGGAGGCATACCCGACGCGGCGACACTCATCGAGTGTGGCGTTGATGAATTGCTGGACTGTCGCGTATCTGGTGAAGTATTCATCAATAAAAGTGGACGCCTCTTCCTTCGTGATACCTAATGTCGCGGCGAGGCCAAATGAGGTTTGGCCATAGATCACTCCGAAGTTGACCGCTTTCGCCACGCGTCTCTGTTCTGGAGTGACTTCGCTTTGTGGAACGCCGTAGACCTGTGCAGCGACTGTCGTATGGATGTCTTCGCCATTGCGGAAAGACTCTTGTAACGCAGCATCCTGACAGAAGTGAGCCAGCATGCGCAATTCGATCTGGGAGTAATCGAGACAGATCAGTTTCCAACCGGGTTGAGACGGCTGGAACGCCCGGCGAATACGACTTCCCTCCGGAGTCCGGACTGGAATGTTTTGTAGGTTCGGGTCACTCGAACTCAGTCGCCCGGTTGCGGCGGTCGTTTGACTGAACGAAGTATGGAGATTCCCGGTTTTCGGATTAACGAGTGATGGAAGGGCGTCGAGATACGTTCCCTTTAACTTCGACAACATCCGGTGTTCAATCAGCAGCGCTGGAAGAGTATGCAACGGGGCAAGTTTTTCGAGAACTTCCTGATCGGTGCTGAATCCCGTTTTTGTTTTCTTCTGAACAGGGAGCTTCAGCTTTTCAAACAGGATCTTTGCAAGTTGTTTAGGGGAATCGATGTTGAATGATTCTCCTGCAACCTCATAGATCTGCGTGATCAACTCACTCAGGCGATGAGTGACATCAATACTTTGCTTCTTCAATTCCTCAACATCGATCCGAATTCCGTTCCATTCCATCTCGACGAGAACTGGAATCAGCCTGCGTTCCAGATTCCAGTAGAGGTCCCAAAGGTTCTCTTCCTTCAATCTGGTTTCAATCAGATCGGCGAGTTGCAGGGCGACGTCGGCATCTTCCGAGGCGTACTCGGCAACCCGATCGATTTCGACGTCGGCCATCGACTTCTGTTTTTTTCCGGTTCCAATCAGATCGGTGATTGGAATCATCTGCCGAAAAAGGTAACGACGTGAAAGTTCATCCTGCCCATGGCTGCGTGCTCCTGCATCCAGCAGATAGTCACCCACCATTGGATCGACACCAATCGAGGCGATCTCGATGCCGACTTTTCGCATCGCCAGCCAGTCGTATTTGATGTTCTGATTGACAATGGTTGTTGCGTGATTTTCCAGAATCGGTTTCAACCCATTGATCACCAGATCCGCTGGCAGAGTTTGAGCACCAAGCGGTCCTTGCACTGGAATGTAATACGCTTCACCTGCCTGATAGGAAATTGCCCAACCGACAATCGATGCCTTCAACGGGTCGGTTCCGGTGGTCTCCAGGTCGACACAGATTTTTGATTGAGCCTGCAGCCGTATCAGCAGCCCTTCGAATTCTCGGGGAGTGTCAATTGTGAACCATTTTCGTGGAACATCCTGTGCTGCAACTACAGGCAATGCGCCGGGACTGTCGGAACTTGACGCGGCGTCATCGAACGGGGCTAACTCGTCACTGCTGACGGTGTTGTTGGTTGCGTCGGTGTTCTCCACCGAATCTGATTTCGCCGCTTTTTTGTTCGCCACACTCCTTGCTGAAGGAGCGTCGTCCATGGCGAAGAGAGTCTGCTGCCCTGTCAGCTTTACGGGGGGCAACATCGCAACCTGAATGTCCTGAGCGTACCGTCGAAATGCAAAGTCGTTGAAAAGGTCCAACAGGGTTTGATTGTCTGGCTGCTGAATTGCGAGTTGCGAGAGTTCGATATTCAACGGAAGATCGGTTCGCAGCCGGACAAGCTCGCGGCTCATCAATGCCTGTTCACGAAATGTCTTCAGGTTCTCTCCGAGCTTCTTTCCGGGGGCCTGGTCGGCATTGTCGAGAACGGCTTCGAGCGTATGGAAACGCTCCAGAAGTGTTCGCGCCGTTTTCGGCCCGACACCTGGGACACCTGGGACATTGTCGACGCTGTCACCGACGAGTGATTGAAAGTCGATGACCTGGTCTGGACGGACTCCCCACTCTTCGAGGAGATGCTGCTCGTCCATGAACTGCTTCTTGCGAATGTGATACAGCTTTACCTTAGGGGTGATCAGCTGACGCATATCCTTGTCGTTACTGACAATTCGGACATCCATTCCCTGCTGTTCTGCTTGCATGGCCAGCGTAGCGATGACATCGTCTGCTTCCCAGCCGGGGCAGGAAATCACGGGAATCCTGTATGCAGCCAGCACATCCATAATCATCGGGATTTGGGGGCGAAGGTCGTCAGGCATCTCTGAACGGTTCGCTTTGTAATCCCCGAAAATGGTGAGACGTTCCCCCGGTTCCTGCGATTCCATCGCGAACACAAGGTGGCTGGGACGTTTGTCTCTCAGAAGATGCTGAATATCACCGACGAACCCGTAGACCGCGTTTGTTGGTTGCCCACGAGATCCGGTCATCGGCTGACGAATCGCGTGATACACCTGAAAAACAAGCGAGAACGTGTCAACAATGTAAAGTGTCTCTGCCATGGGTGAATTACTAACGCGATCCAGAAGTAAAAGTGGAATTCATTCTGCGAAGACGGTCGACTTCAGGCTGATACTGCTTGAATTGAAGTCACAGACTCGGTCTAGGGACGGGGTTTCAGTTGTCCGGTCTTCAGCAATTGTGCTTTGAGTTTGAGTGCGGCGGCAGGGCGATCTGTGTAGATCCGGTCAACACCGGCAAGCAGTAACCGCTGCAGATCGGCATCGGAATTTGCAGTCCATGCTCCGGCTTCAAGGTCGGCATTTTGAATTTGAAGAACTTTTTCCGGCGTCACACCATCATGTCGCAACACGAGTGCTTCAAACCCGAACTGATTGGCAATCTTGATCTCTTCCGAAAGATTGGTGCTTGGTCCGCGATCCCAGAACACAATCAAATGGGGAGCAAGCTCCTTCACCTGCTTCATGTATTCGAGATTGCCGTCATTGAATCCAACCCATTTGTCTGCTTCGAGTGATTGAATCAGCGAGATGGCATCGGCCACGCAGTTTGATTTTGGCTGGATGGAAACTCGTGTCTTTTCTTGGGACATCACGAGTTGAAGCACTTCGAAAAGTGTCGGCATTGTTTCTGGCGGACAGGTTTTCAAAGTGAGTTGATGGCGGTTGCGAAAGTCTGTCGCGACGTCGAGTTTCTTCAACTCCTCGTAAGTGCTATCTGCGATGACAAGATTTTTCCCGGCCACGCGGCCAGTGGTTGCATCGTGTGTGACAACGATCTCGCCATCGCTGGTTTTGAAAATGTCGAGTTCGATCCAGTCGACGCCCACTTGAAGCGCAGACCGAAAGGCGGACATGGTGTTTTCCGGGAACTCCGCCGAATTCCCACGATGTGCTGTGATTCCATTCGACAAAAATGAACCTGTCGCTTCTTCTGCCGCGATTACGTCAGGCTTTGACAGGAAAAGAAATGCCATGCTGCAACACAATACGAAAGCAATGCGTTTTGAACAGGACATGAACAAGTCACTTAATTGAGAATGGGACAGACCAACGAAATGTTGTTGCTTTGATTGTACCGAAATCTACCCGCTCTGTGATGTTTGGCGTCAGGCACTTCAAATCACATTGGTGACAGCGAAGCAATTGCAACGAATTCGCAGTTTCCCAAAAGAAAGACTCCCGTGATTTGAACCACGAGAGTCTTGGAACGATGGCAATTTGCTTGGACGCTGACCTTGTCTTTGATTCAAACATCAAAATGCGATGATTGAAAAACAAGGCACGTCAGGTGCTATTGAGCGGCCTTTTTGACCTTCCATTGCTCATCAAAGAAATCGGCGTCCACGATCTTTCCCGGGGTAAAGTTGTCTGGAGCCTGTCGAGTGTCGATGACAGCCCAGTCTGGAAGTTTCGGAGTCTGGCGGGCATTGTTTTCGTAATCAAATTCCCGATAGGTCAGACTGCTGTTGAGAACAATGTATCGTTCCGGATTCAGTGGGTTTGGATAGACCATAACAAGCACATGGGTTTCCGGATCGTACTGCTTATCGCCAACGGTCAGTTCTTTCGCTGTCCACTTCACAGGAAGATCCCCGATGACCTTTTTGATAACTGAATTGCTTTGAGGGCATCCCCAGAGAATCAGATTGTTATTGCGGATATCTGCGGCGTTGATTTCACTGTCTCGGCGAACGCGAGCGACTCCTCGCATCTGGCGTTCCCAGTTGTTCGTCGCGCGAGCCTGTTCTTCTTTGACCCAATTTGCAATCGCCGGATGAGCTGATGTTCCAGTGGGCTTAACGAACAGAAATGGCCCCATCAGGGCATCGTCAATTGGTCCCTGCAGATTGTGTTTCTTCACAAGTCCGGTTGCTTCTGAATCTGCTGCAACGCTCGACCATTTGCCATCTTTTAACTGGAAACGAGCAACGACTGCTTTGTCAAATCCCGACTTTGCCCCCTGAATTGGCTGGCCGTCAATTGTGATCGCAATCTCTTTTCCGGATGCGAATGGGCTGATCTCTGCCGGAAAATGAACGGTCACATCCGTCACATTTTTCGTCTTGAGAGTGATCCCTGTCGGCGCGTCTGGAGAGACGAGATCGGCATGAACGAAGGCTTCGTCCCAGTGTGCTCCCAGACCGTTAATCGTGATCCAGGCACAATTGTTGTATTTCAATGTATAGGTCGTGAAGCGAATACTGGGCGGGACCCGATTTCGGCCCTTCTCTGCCAGTTCATTCAGGCGATCGGAAATGATCTTCTTTGAATCCGGGTGCAGTTTGTGAGCGGTGTCTGGGCCAATCACATGAGGAAGTGTGATTCCGTACTTGGCAGCGGATTCGACCATGATGTCAGACGCCATTTTCTGGCCATCTTTTTCTCCGCTATAGGCAATCGTCGGAATGTTGACGAGATTGTCAGCAAGAATGTGAGCGTCATACAGGGCCCAGAGTTTTTGCTGGTAAGCGGCCGGAATACGGTCTGGATTCTTGTCCATTCCCAGAAAGCGAAAGGTTTCGGAGAAACCCGCCCCGGGATGAGAAGCAAACCACAGGCTCGGATAGTGAACTGTAAAGCCCCAGCACGAAGCTCCGCCCATTGAGAAGCCGCCCACCGCAATCCGATTTTCGTCGATGTTGTAATTGGCTTTGACATGGTCGAGCGCTTCGAATGCATCCACTTCGCCAGCGAAGCGATTGGCATTGCAGTAGCGTCCCATCGGATGCAGGACGATGCCGTTCTGAAGTTTGAACTCCCCTTCCTGAGTCAGGCGGGTGTTCAGGAATTGAACTTCGAGACCTTTTTCACTTCGTCCGCGAAACCAGATGTCGCAGCGAACTGGTTCCCCATCGAATTTCACATCTGGGCCAATCACGAGTCCATACGGTTGAACCGTTTCATCAAGTTTTGAACGGTATCCACGCACAACAAGGCCGGTTTGTTTTGTCCAGCTGGACGTTCCGTTTGCCAGCTCTGCAGCCCGTTCCAGACCGAGATCCAGCAACTTGTCGGCTGCGTCAATTTCTTTTTCGTTGTAAAAGGTGTTGCCTTCAACAGCGAGTTGCACAGCTCTTGGGAAGATCTCGACATCCGGCAGCAGACGGTCGATTTCCGCATTCTTTTTCTGCTTGAGGATGGAGATCTTTTTGGTCAGCTCAATACGCTTCTTGTTGAGTTGAGCCCGTTTTGGACCTGGAATTTCGATTCCGGGAGGCGGGATCTCACGCACCGGTTTGGGTTGCGCCTGAACGAACGACGTGAGCCCGATCAGGACTGTCGTTGTGAATGCAAGTAGACGGAGCAGCATCGACATTCATTCCTTGCGAAGACGAAATAAAAGCGGACCGGTAGTTGAACATTCCTGTTTAAACAGGAATGACATCCCCTGTGCCGACAATGTTTCCCGGAGTAAGTCGGATGTGATTCTGTGGGAGATTGGCACAATCAGATTTCCCGGGATACTCCCAGAAGATGAACTTTGTCAGACGATGCGTCAAGGACCAGATGTGTCGTCGAGGCGCATAAGAACTTGTAGGCGAGGCCAGACAAACGGCAGATTCAAGTGTTCGTTGCAGATGGTGGCCCTGCGATCTTTGCTCAGTTGTCGACGTCCATTCGTTAAAGATATGCTTAAAGACGCCTGATCATGATCATCCTGTTTGTCGATCAGAGTACATTGATTCGATCTTTAAGCAGGTTGGATTGCTCGTCATCAGAAATTAATATTTGCGTTCAGATTTGAATTGTTGAATGTCGGTTTCAGCGGGTGGCTCGGAAGGAAGAGAGAAACGCATCATGGCCGGTACAAATAATCCAGAAAACAATTCCCAACCACACAAGTCGAAGATCGAGATTGTCACCGACGAAGACTGGAAGTCTCGGGTGAAGGAGGAAGACAAGAAGCTCGATGCAGCGACTCAGGGGGGAAATGTTACCAGTGCTGCGGATTCAGGTGAGCATTCTGAGGCTGAGGACGACGAAATCCATATGCCTGACGCCAGCTTCTTCACCATGATCCAGATGTTCTCGACTCAGGCAGTCGTGGCAATGGGACTGATTCCGGGGCCGGATGGAGAGAGCCGAGTCGAACCCTCACTGGCAAAACACTTCATCGATCTGCTTGGAATTCTGGAAGCGAAGTGTGCTGGCAATCTGACTGCACAGGAATCGCAATTTCTGTCAGGCACTTTGCATGAGTTGCGAATGGCGTTTGTAGATGTCTCACGGCGTGCTGGGAACTAAGTTGTTGGGGAAAGAAACGAATGGGGTGAGTGCCCTGTTTTGACCGGTTCCCTGACAAATCCAGCAGACAATGCCAGCAGGATCGTTTTGGAAGGAAGCTTCTTTTGGGAAAAACGGCTCCCGATCACTGGGCGTTTCTGACCGGACCTGCCAACTGGTTTCAGTTGCGCTATCCGCGCCATTGGCAATTAATTGAACAGAGTGACGGGAACTATCTGTTTCGGACATCAACAGGTGGTTCCGTAATCACCTTGCAGGCCTGTTGGCTGGACGATCAGGAAACTCAGGTTCGCGGCCACCTGAATGAAATTGTTGGGGAGTTCACCAGAGTTCGCAACGAAAAGTTTGGAGTCGAACAGATTGGGGAACACTCGGCGCATTACTTTCAGGGCAACGTTGATGCTCGATCGAGCCAGATCTGGTGGAAATCCTGGTTGCAACCCCCGGTCTGGAGCTGGACCCGTATCTGGACGATTCAGAAGTCTCAGCTTGTCGTCGTTGTGACGCTGATTCACGGAACCGAGCGGGATTTCGAGCTTGAGAACCTTGTGCGGATGATGCTTCTGAGTATCCAGTTGCCAGAGTATCCGGCGGACCCGCCTGAGGTGTTTGCCAGAAAAGCATTGGAGCTGGCGAGACGAACATATCCCCTGCTCGATCTGACGTTAGAAGACGGGTTTCATCTGAGGATTGATTCGACCAGACTCAACCTGATGAATTCGTATCGATCCTATATTCGGTATCCGGAAGACTTTGAACGAATCGTGCTTTCGCTGGTGACAGTTGGAGTTCGAATCGGAGGTTGGGGCGACGATATTCGGTCCCCGGATTTTGAACAGGTTCGCGATCGGATCATGCCGGTCCTCTACTCTGAGGATGACTGGCGCGAGAACATGGACGAGCAATCTGGTCAGCAATGGGTGGCCGGGCTGGCGATTTTGTACGTCGTTGATGAATCGGATTCCTACTGGTATGTGAGAGAAGATCTTCTGAAAAAGTGGGGCCTTGGTCTGGCGGATCTGCATGAAATTGCAATTGATAATCTGCAGAGCTATTTCGAACGCAACCCCATGGAACTCCGGGTCTCTACCTGGGGAGAAAGTGGAATTCGACTGGTGATGCCGAATCGCCTTGACGCATACAATACAACGCGGTTGCTCTGCCCGGATTTTCTGGCATCATTGCGGGAAGTCATGCAGGGAGATCTGATTCTCGGTGTGCCAGGGCGAGACTTTTTTCTAGCGACCAGCTTCGGAAACCAGTCGATTATGGAATGGGTTCAGGCTCAGGCTCATTTCGCCCATAAGGAAATTGACCATCCGTTGACGGACCGCTTGCTGCTGGTGACCGCCGATGGAGTCAGTGAGCTGCTGCTGGATCTCCCGGAGTGAACCAGTCTTGCAGCAAGAGGCTCTGGCTTCAGGGCATCTGATGGTTCGTCGCCCGGCTTTAAGGATGTTCTTCGAAGATTGTGTGGCAGGCTGAGTCGAATTTTAGAACGGTTTACAGTTGAATTAAGATCCCGACATCGTCGATCCTGTGATCGCGGGAAATCTGATTCTTTTATTCTGTAGTGAGAGGTGGACCATTGATTGGGCAAAACGAGTCGCCCAGCCTGACGTTGTTAGGCACCGGCACCAGCATGGGGGTGCCAATGATTGGTTGCGACTGCCCTGTCTGCACCTCAACAGATCCACGTGACAAAAGAACCCGGACTGGTGTTCTTGTTCGCAACGGGGATCAGTGTTTTCTGATCGACACGAGTCCAGAATTGCGTCTGCAACTCGTGAACGAAAACGTGCGTCGGATTGATGGCGTGGTTTACACCCATGGTCATGCGGACCACATCTTAGGTGTTGATGACCTGCGAATTTTCGGTTTCCGTCAGAAGGAATCGATCCCTCTGTACTGCGAACGTTTAGTGGAAAACACGATTCGCCGCATGTTCAGTTATGCATTCACCACCGAGCAGTCGTTGCATTCCCGCCCAAAACTTGAGTTTCGGCAGATTGGTGAAGAACCATTTACGCTTGCCGGTTTGACGGTCCAGCCAATCCGATTCATGCACGGGTATCTTGGAATTTTGGGATACCGAATCGGAGATGTCGCCTTCTGTACGGATGTCAGCGAGATTCCGGATGAAAGCTGGCCTTTGCTTGAGAACTTACGAGTGTTAATCCTCGGAGCAATCCGAGACGAACCTCATCCGACCCATTTCACAGTCGGTCAGGCGATCGAGGTCGCAGCACGATGCGGTGCGAAGCAGACCTATCTGACTCACATCTCGCATTCATTGTTACATGCAGAAACGAATGCCCGATTACCAGCCGGTGTTGAATTGGCTTACGACGGTCAGGTGATTCCTCTGAACGTGTAAGGTTATCACGCTCGACCAGAGTCTCCTGTTGTTGGATCTGGATCGGCTTGGGAGACCAGCGCCCATTGACTCAATGGTCGTGATCATGAGCATGGTCATGGTCGTGACCGTGGTGGTTGCCGAGTCTGACAGGGCGTGTAATCAGGCACGCCCCATCGACGCCATTGCAGCAGATCGAGTCCCCTGGCCTCTCGATTTGGATGGTCATGTGGTCGATCGAGAACGTGTCTCGCAATGATTCCTGAAGCTTGGGCAGGAGTGCGTGGTCTGATTGTGTGTTGCTGACTGCGACGTGTGCCGACATCGCTTTTAACCCACTCGCGATTGTCCAGACGTGTAAACAGTGCACGTCCTGGACTTCAGGGACGGCCATTAAATGATCGCGAATTTCTTCGACGTCGACATCCTTGGGAGCGTATTCCATCAAGATACGCATTGCTTCCGTTGTCAGTCTCCATGCAGAGACCAGAATTAACAGGCAGGCCAGAATACTGGCGACCGGATCGGCCCAGGTCCAACCATATGCCCAGATGAAAACCGCAGCGACGATTACGGCCAGGCTGCCCAGCAAGTCTCCCATGATATGCAGCCAGATCCCACGGATGTTCAGGTTTTCGTGGTGATGTCCATGTAAGATCGACAGGCTGACAAGATTGACAAGCAGGCCACCTGTCGCAATTGCCAGCATCGGCGTCGCGAGAATGGGGACAGGCTCTGACAAGCGATCCCAGGCTTCGTGCAGAATTCCTCCCGCCACCAGAAACAGCAGCGACCCGTTAATGAGTGCGGCCAGAATTTCAGCCCGATGAAAACCAAAGGTCTGGTGTGCCGATGGACGTCGCGTCATCAGCCATGCGGCAAAGAGACTGATGAGCAGTGAAGCCAGGTCGGAAGCCATGTGACCTGCATCGGCAAGCAGCGCGAGCGAACCTGTCCAGATTCCTCCGACAATTTCGGCGATGCAATAAACGGCCACCATCAGGCTGATCACCCACAGTCGGCGGACGTGCGATGGTGATTCCCCCAACGGCTGAACGTGATGCTGGCAGTCAGTGCTCAAGGTGGATTCCTGTTATGCCGTTTTGTCGCTTATGTGACCACAACCAACCGATGGTACGAGTTTAATGCTGATGACATTCAGTCTGTGAGTGTCATCAAGAAATTATGTCGTGTAAGACAGAGAGGGGAAGGTAAATCCTTGTTTGAATCTCGGTGTGAATCTCACTTGCTCAAGCATGCCAGTTCCCGGAAACTCCGTCAATGAGTTGATGGCCTGGCGTCCTCACGCAGGTGAGTTTTCGCCGTCATCATTGTGGTCCGATTTAAGGTTTACTCCCGGATTTTCTCAGGTCATTTGCATGTCATCGCTGGCTCAGAAGATGAACCAATTACTGAGTCAGAACGAACTGACGTTTCCGCCTGCTCGTCAGCTTTCCCGGCGTGATTGGGGAGTTGTCATCTTTGGGACCCTTCTGCTTTGGGGCACTTTGCTGGGGTACTACCACTATCGCTTTGATCTGAATGAACCTCCAGCGACCAGCGGCGATGAAACGGAATACGATTCTTTGGGCTGGGAGATTGCCAAAGGAAAAGGCTTTCAGATTAACTTCAACGATCCCGCCTTTCGTCGCCCCTATGACGAAGCTGCTGTAGTCGACGAGAGGTTTGCTTTACCGACCGATCGCGTAGGGGAGATCGCCAGTCGTCCCCCTTTGTTTCCATATGTCCTTTCCGGCTTCGATTCAATTTTGGGAAGACAGTTTTGGGCGGCCCGTGTATTCAATTCAGGCTGCCTCGCGATTAGTTGTGCGTTGATTGCCGGAGTGTTGATCACACGCATCGGGCCCGGTCCGGCGATTCTCTGCTTTCTGATTTGTCTGCTTGATGTCAGAACAAGGCTCTATGGTCGCGCAATTTTGACAGAAGCATTCTCTGTTCTTTGTGTCACTCTTCTGGCTCTCTTGCTGGTGCGACAGGCACAACGGAGTCAGGTGCGAAATGTGGTTGCGATTGGCGGCCTTTTTGCGATCGCTGTGCTGGCTCGTTCGCTTTTTATCTTGTGGCTGCCCGGGATTCTTGCCTTGTTGATTTTGTTCAGCTGGAAGGCTGGGCCAGGAAATCGCATCAAGGCGGCAGTGATGCAAATCAGTGTTTTTCTTGCTGTTTTTGGAGGCATCATGCTTCCTTGGATCGTGAGAAACTGCATCGTGTTGCAGGATTTCGTGCCGCTCGGGACACAAGGAGCATCACAGATTGCTGCCGGTTTTGGGGATCTGGCCTGGGAGCATGCCGGACACTGGATCAATTTAGAGAAGACAGGCTTCTATGACGGCGTGATTGATCGCAACTTGTCTCTGCTTGAACAGGAAAAAGCGATGGCGGACTATTCGCAGACATCCGCAAAACGGTGGATCGCTGCGAACCCGATCAAGGCGATTTTGCTGGTGCCGATGAAAATCTGGCTGGAGGTGATTCCCCGAACTCCGACTGATTGGGCGATTCTCTTGCTGGCGTTACCCGGCGTGTGGCTGACGAGACGTGACTGCTTGACGAAGGTGTTACTGGTTCTGTTTGCAGTCAATTGTGTTGCGATTGGAATGACGTGGTCCGTGGAAGGGCGCTTTATGGTTCCGATGCTGGCCGCGTTTCACTATTGGGCCGCAATCGGAGTCTGGGGATTCATCACGTGGATATGGAGTTCCCCAGCCAAGGAAACGTCAGTCAATCCCGCCTGATCAATCCATCTGGTTTGCCGCTGCAGAAAGATGTCCCCCTTGCACCATTCTTCTTGTGAGGATGGCTTCAAAGACGAGGAGACCCAGCACCGCCAGCATGAGAATCCACCAGAGTTCTGCCTTAGGAAGTGACGCGGTATCAATCGCTGCGATGTCTTCTGCAGAGTCGATTCTCTTAATCTGAAAGTCATTTGTCAGACGTGCCCATTCGGTGTCGGTCAAGACGTTGAGATTTGATTCTGCATGGTCATCGTCGACGACAAACGGGTGGACTGTTCCGACTTGTTGTGTTCCGTCTCTTGTGAACCGGTAGATCCCGGGAATTGCCGTCTCGCGAAACACGGCATAAGGAACGCGGCCTCTCTGAACGGGAGTTGCCGGCGCATTGTGGATGCCGGGCCCTTCGACCATGTAGTTGGTCTGGACATGCTGTGGAAGGGGAAGCATGAGTGGCATGCCGACGTCCACGTTTCGCCGGGCTTGCTGGCCTGCCAGTCGAAACGTCATTTCATAGACAAAAGGAATGAAATCGCCTTTGGCTGGGAGCGTGCTCCAGTCGGCATCTAGGGGAAATGTCAGTTGTAATACCGTTCCCTGTCCGAACTCTCGGGATAGCAATAACGGGGCTCCCTGAGTCGTTTTGATCAGCGTCTGAGTCGGAGAAATCGTTAGCCGGTCGGACGCTTCACCCGCTGCTGTTTCTGGCTCTGGAGTTGCAGCTGTCTGGAAGTCGACTCCCCACCATTTGGCGAACCGCGATTGAATGAAATCGACATTCGACTCCTGTCGAAATCGCGTCAACCATGCGGCCTGCAGAGAGTCCGAGTCAATCGAAGCTGTTTCGCCAGTGGGAGGTTGTTCAATTTTTTTGAATGGAGCAGGAAGAAGCCCCTCTTCTCGTTTGGGATCGAGCTGGTTCCATTTTGCGGCGTCGATTTGATCGCCAGAAGCGATGACCAGTCCTCCCCCATCACGAACAAATGCCTTCAGGGCTTGCCATTGTCTGGTGGAAAGCGATTTCACATTGAGAAGAAAAACGGCTCGGATGCCACTGAGTTGCAGATCATTCAGCTGGTCCGGCTGGATAATTGTTGCATTAATCCACGGAGATTTTGTTCCAGAAGCCTGAAATGCCGAGCGGAGATAAAACGATTCTGATCGGGTGGGGTCCAGTCGAGAGTCGCCGTCGACAAGCAGTACCGGAAGCCCGGGGGTAATGGCAACAACTCCGTCGGAACGGTTGTCAAAACTGTATTCGTCTGGAGAGATGACCGCAGAGATCAGGTACTCGCCGGGAACCGAGAAGACATGATTAAACTCGACCGTCACGTCGCCATTCGGGGGGAGAGTCACTTCCTGATTCTGATCTGTGACTCGTTGGCGATCGATTTCGAGGAATACTTGCCGTTTCGCGGGGCCGGTTCCGTTGCTTTGACGGATGCGGACCTGAATTTTTATTGGGAACTCAGGCACCGTCATGTCGCGGGAAAACTCAAGCCGACCAACTGAGAAGTTGTGTTGATCTGATTGATTGATCCCAAGTGGAATCACTTCGATCTGTGGTGGAGTATCAAACTGCCGTCTGAGTTCAGCGATTCGTTCCCAGACAAACTCATCGCTCAGGTTCCATCCCAGCGATTGGTAATCACTCAGGATAGTAATTTTCTGCCCGGTGTTTGCTGAGGTCGCCAGAACCTTCAGGGCATCTTCAATTGCCAGCGGGAGGTTTGACTTTCCTGCAGGCTCTGGAATGCTGGCAAGTTGATCGCGAGCCTGCTTGAAATCGGCGGTTGGTGAATGAATCAGGCGTCGCGGAGTTGCACGTGCGTCGATCAGTGCGACGCGATCGCCAGAGGGGAGTTTCCCTAAGGCGTGATGAGTTTGCTGGATGGCCTGTTGGTGAATCGTTGCGTTCTGGTGTTGAGCGGACAGGCTTCCTGATCCATCAATGATGAAAACCGTGTCTCTGGGAACCGATGTCGTCAGCTGTGAAAAAATGCCTCCGGATGCCCAGGGACGGGTGATTGCAAACGCAACTGCTGCGATGAGGCCCATGCGAATCAGGAGGAGAAGCAGGTCCTGAATGCGAAATTTTCTTTTTGTACGATTTCCTAACTGGAGGAACTGCATCGCTCCCCAATTGACGACTTGATACCGTCTTTTACTCAATAAATGGGCGATGACCGGCAGCGAAACTGCAATCGCAGTGATGATCGGAAAACTGTCTAACAGTCCAAATGACATGGGGTTACAGTCGGCAGGATGAGGCTGTTTCGTCGGTCAGATCGTCTCTTCCCGTTCAATTGATAAAGCCGGATGCTTCTTGAAGATTTGAGAAGATTTCTCGCAGGAACTTGAGACAGACTTGAGAAGTCTACAAAAAAGAGACGGTCGATGCAGTTGATTCGCAACGAGTGATCCGTTATTGTTTTCCGCTTCCCCGCACCGATTGGCTGGTTACGGTGGGTCTTCTGTAAAAATGCATTGAGGTACGACCGTGAAAACGGTGCAAAAATCATACATCGCCAAGGCCGAAACAACTAATCCTGAATGGTTTACCATTGATGGAGAAGGCGAAATCGTCGGACGGTTGGCTGTGCGTATTGCGACTGTGTTAATGGGCAAGCACAAGCCCGGGTACACCCCGCATGTCGACACCGGTGATTTCGTGGTTGTGCTCAATTGTGATAAGGTGAAATTCAGTGGAAAGGCCGTCGCAGACGCGTCCAATCCACACCTCACCAAGAAAGCACTTGTGAAAGAGTACGACCACTGGACCGGTTATCCAGGTGGACGTCGTGTTGAAACTGCTGCTGAATTGCTGCAGAAACACCCTGAACGTGTTTTGTCTGAAGCCGTGCGTCGCATGTTGCCAAAGACGAAACTCGGACGCAAAATGCTGTCAAAGCTGAAGCTGTATGCCGGAACTGAACATCCGCATCAGGCTCAGAATCCAAAAGCATTTCCTGAATACGTAAAATAGTTTCTCCTCGCCCTTCGGGTGAAGAGATGATGGCTGCGACTGTTTCCTGATTGGATTCAGGTTTCTCTCTGGTTGAGAGCGTCGCGTGTCAGTTTTATATTGGCTTTTTTGATCACTATGTCGACTGGACCGCAGGATTCAGATATGTCGGAAGACGGCACTCCCGAACTGGAATCAGCTAACCTTGCTTCAGGATTGGATATCGGCAGCGAAGCTGGTGCTGAGGCTGTTGAAGCCGCTCCTTACTTCGAGCCAACCATCCGCGGCAAGATCGACCGTTTTGGCGTCTGCTGGGGAACTGGCCGTCGTAAGACAGCCGTTGCTCGCGTTCGTTTGAAAGACGGAAGCGGGCTCTTCACTGTCAACGGTCGTCCACTGGAAGAGTATTTCCCGGTTGAACGGGATCTGGGGATGATTCACGCTCCACTCAAAGCAACAAGCACTTTGGGGAAAGTTGATATCGAAGTCTCCGTCAAAGGCGGCGGCCCAACCGGTCAAACCGGAGCTGTGGTTCTCGGTATCGCTCGTGCGTTGCAGGCAAAAGACGCCTCTTTCCATAGCCAGCTGAGCGAAGGTGGATTCCTCACTCGCGACAGCCGTATGGTTGAGCGTAAGAAATACGGTAAGAAGGGAGCTCGTCGAAGCTTCCAGTTCTCCAAGCGTTAATCCTTTCGCTGGCAATCGATGCCGTTCGGTGCGGTTGGCAGCGTGAAGTGGTGGAAAACTTTTCCGGCATTCCGCCGCACTCATCTTGTGTGCGGCGTGTCTGTTCCCTGAGTAGGTTTTCACTGGCTTGGTTTGAGCTTCATTGGATCTCTCGAAGACATTCTACGACGGTTAAGGTGTTGTCATGGCACATAAGAAGGGACAGGGTTCGACACGGAACGGTCGTGACTCTAATCCACAGTATCGCGGTGTGAAAAAATACGGCGGCGAAGCTGTTATTCCAGGTAACATTTTGATCCGTCAGTGCGGAACAAAATGGCACCCAGGCAAGAACGTCGGGATGGGACGTGACTACACGCTCTTCGCTCTCGTCGAAGGGACTGTCATGTTTGATCAAGGCGGTCGCCGAATCAACGTCGTTGCTGCAGAAGCCAACTAAGTTGGTTTTTTGAATAACAGTGAGTGTTTCATCGTTGGTGGAGCATTGCTGCTATTTCTGAATCTGCTATTTCTGAATATTGATAAATGCAGTCTGGGTTTTGACTCAGACTGCATTTTTTTATGCCTGCCGTTCGCTGGCTGCTGAGATTAGGGAGACGCAGTGGCATTGTTGAACGCTTCACTGCCCTTCTTGGTGAGCAGTTGGCAGGTGTCTGTCGCAGTTTGAAAAGCGATGGGGAATTGTTGCGGGCGGCGGTCCTGCTCTCTTGGGGCTGAAGGCTTGGTGATTGGTCGGCGATCAAAGAAAAGAGCAAGCAACCTGATGGAAGTTGCTTGCTCTTTGTTGATTGTCAAACCTGAAGAACACTTCTCGGAATAGTATGGCGTATCGGGCACGCGGAATTCAGCTTTTCTCCTATCGAGAAGGCTGCTGCGCGGCCACAGGATAGACCGATACGGTCTTTACGAGACTCGTTGTGCTCCCGGGCGACCGGCTTCAACGACGAATGAGGCTCGTGTGATTTCTGGAGCCCCTTCTTTGGTGACGTATTCGAAGGTCTTGTAGTCTGACTTCCACTCTTTGTTGTTGATTTCGCAACGCACGTATCCACGTTCAGCGTTGTAGAAGCGGACAAATGGATTGTCTTTCAATACGCCTGCGGTGTCTTTGCGGGTTTGTGATCCGTCACCACCGGAACTGATTGACGTTCCAACAAACTCGGTTGCAACGGTTGCTGATTCAGGCTGGTCGAAATCTGCTTTCAGGTCGTTCACCCAGTTTGTGTGAATGTCGCCAGTCAGGACCACGGGGTTAGTTACGTTCAGGGTCTGAAGTGACTCGATGAGACGTTTGCGTGGAACGTCGTACCCTGCCCATTGATCCATGCTCCAGTGTGCAATATCTGGATTCGGATTGCGGTCGACTCTGGCCATCATCACTTGTTGGGCAAGTACGTTCCATTTAGCGCGACTTTGACTCAGTTGGTTGTTCAGCCAGTTCTCCTGTGTCTGCCCGAGCATTGTTGCTGTCGGAGAGAAGACTTCTGCACAGGGTTGTTTATTCCCGTCGCCACAGCTTTGGTCGGAGCGGTATTGGCGAGTGTCGAGGACATTAAACTCAAGCAGCGAACCAAACTTCACTGTGCGATAGAGCTCCATATACGGGCCGTTCGGGATGGTATTTTTCCGAAGCGGCATGTGTTCGTAATAAGCTTTGTAAGCATTTGCTCTGCGTTTCAGGAACTCGACCGGGTCGACGTTGCGTTCTTCGGAGATGTCTCCGGCGCAGTTGTTGTCGAATTCGTGGTCATCCCAGGTCACCAGCCAAGGAAATGCCTGATGGGTTGCCTGCAGATGCCGGTCGGTTTTGTATTGGGCGTGACGGTTCCGGTATTCGTCAAGGGTGGTGATTTCCGGGCCGACGTGAAGCCGGATGCGGTTCGGAGTGGCCTTCCCTTCGTAGATGTAGTCGCCCAAGTGAACGACGAGGTTCAGGTCGTCTTTGCACATGTGTTCGTAGGCTGTGTAGTAGCCTGTTTCCCAGTGCTGGCAGCTGGCGAATGTAAAGCGAAATTTGTCGAGCATGACCCCTGGAGCGGGAGCTGTTCTGGTTCTTCCAATCGGGCTTTTGGTGTCTGCTGCAATGAATTGGTACCAGTAGGTTCGGTCAGGCTTCAGGCCTTCGACTTCAACGTGAACGGAATGTGCCCAGTCCTTTGAGGCGATCGTCGTGCCGCTTTGGACGACATTCTTCATTTGGTCATCGGTTGCGACGCTCCATTGAACCGGAACGTTTTCAGGTGGCATTCCCCCGCCGGTCAGCGGTTCCGGGGCAAGTCTTGTCCAGATGACAACGCCGTCGTGGGTGGGGTCACCCGATGCGACTCCGAGTTGGAATGGATCGTTTGAAAGTTTGACTTTTGGTGTTGCGGCAGATCCTTGTCGTGCCTGCAGGAAAGGCCAGTTTGCGGCGACGGCTGCTGCTTTAAGGAATGTGCGGCGGTCCCACGCTGATGGGGTTCGAAGGTACTGAGCCGGTGTCATCATTTCAGGGTCTCTCGGTTGGCGGATTCTTGCAGTGTGGCAGAGGTCGAGATCTCTTGGCGTGAATCGCAAGGGGCAGAAACTGCTACAGCTGCAGCCAAATCATCATAACGAGACCTGTTTTGATTGGTATGGATCTGTGATGGTTGATGTGACTTTCTTCACATTGAATTTTTTGCGATCCGTAGAGGTGTTTGGTGTAAAAGTGACACTTTCAGGTGTGTTCGAATGGATTTGTTTGTTGTTGATTTGATGTGAAATGCTGAGTTTTGTTGTGCTTTTATCGTCGGGTTGTGTTTGCTGAATCTTTGGCATGGAGAATGCTTTGTCTTTATTTTGAGCACACAAGACAACGCTCATTCACACCAAATTCAGGAGAAATTCACATGAAAGCTTTCCACACCATCGCTGTTGCTGCTGCTGCCCTGTTTGTTTCTGGTGTCACCGGGAACACTGCACATGCTCAGCTCTTTGGCAATCTCCCGTTCTTCGGCACAAACGTAAACAACAACTGTTCAACGTCAGGTGCTAACGGGAATGTTCAGTGTGGGCCGAATGGCTGCTGGACGACCCCGGGGACAAATTCCGGAGTTTCGAATCGGCCAAATTATTACTACGGGAATACCAATGGACAGAATGTTCCTTACCTGAACAACGCTCAGCGATACCCGACTACGTATCCAAGTGTGGGGAATACTTTCCCAAACGGCCCTGTCCCTTACAGCGCGAATCGTCCGGACTTTGGAAACTACCACAATCACAACGATTTGAATCGCAACAACGGGTACTACAGCAACAGCAGCAACAACTACTACCGTCCTGGTGAGGTACGGGATCGAAACTCATCTGTGCCGTTTCAGACTCCAATGCCTTTCCAGACCTTCCCAGTGAACTACTCACCGAATGGCCTCAACATGCGGTAAGTTGCTGATTGCATGGAGGCAGAGAGTGTGAGAAATAAGAATTGCTGTCTGATCAGTCAGAATTCGGGGTTACTGGAGAACTTAATGTAACAATGATGATCGCACCGTAGATGAAATTCCGACCCGACTATTACAAAATTGAGCCCCAGAGAAATCCCTGGGGCTCGATTTGTTTTTATTGATGCGAGTGAGATCGGTAACGCAATGTTCAGTCATTTCTCTCCCAAGAAAAACGGCTGCGCAGCCACTGGAGAGATCGAACTGATCTAGATTGCCAGTTGTTCTCTGGAGGAATCCGTATCGAGAATCGAAACGACCAGTTCATCGATAGGCAGGAACTGTTCCTGTTCTGGAGAGTAGCTGAAGACTTTTCCAGTATGGATCTGGTAGACCCAACCGTGGAGCTGAATCTCGCGTCGTGACAATGCCGCTGCAACCGATGGGTGTGTTCGCAGGTTTTCCAATTGCACGAGCACGTTTTCTTCAACGGTCAGTGTCAGGCGAGCGGTTGGGTCGGTGACATTGGAATAGTTTTCATTAATGATTCTTTTTGTGGCTTCCGCGTGAGCGAGGTAACTTCTCACCGCCGGAAGTTTTTCGAGATGACTATCATCAAGGATGGCACCCATTGCTCCACATTGTGAGTGCCCGCAGATGATGATGTCGTGAACTTTCAGAACGGAGACAGCATATTCAATTGTTGCCGCCTCTCCTCCGTGAACCGCACCGAATGGAGGAACAATGTTTCCGGCGACTCGCAGAATGAAAAGCTCACCGGGCTTGGTTTGCGTGATCAAATTCGGACTGATGCGTGAATCAGAACAGGTAATAAACAGTGCGAGGGGATTCTGCCCATCGGCGAGTCGTTCAAAAAACTGTTGCTGAGCAGAAAAGATATTTTCCTGAAACTGGTGGATGCCGCGGATGAGTTGTTGCACTTGCGAGTCTCCGGTGGCGCTCAGACCAGTGATATGGTGGCGCAATTTTATGATGCAATACGGCAGTTAAGACCAAACATCCCAAACTGTTGAAAGCTCTGAGCGACCGGTCGGGAAACTCCCTGGGCCAGATCGCGGCCAACGCCAACGTCAAACGTGAGTGGATGTTCGACTCAACTCTGATCAGTCCCCAATCGTCAAAACAGGGGACCGGCAAAGACTGTCACAGGTCCTCTTAGAAGCGACTCATTGCGATTACTTCTAATAACGGCTTGTTCCGAATCTTGCGACATTCCGGCTTCTTTGTAATGAAACCGTAAGTTTGATTCCGTACCCGAATGCTATCGGCGGAAAATTCAGTCGCCAAGAACTGCAGCGTGGAAATTTTCAGAGAGTTTAGGATTCGCGCCAATTGAAATTATCAGCGTCGATCAATCAGTGGGGTTGTAAGCATCGGTCCGATTAGACCGTATCGGTCTATCCTGTGGCCGCGCAGCAGCCTTCTCGCTAGGAGACACGCTGAATCCCGCGTGCCAGATTCGCCACATGATTTCTGGAAGTGCTCTCGTGTGAGCGACGAACATGCTATTTTGGTAAGTGATTCTTCTCAGGGAATTTGCGTCATTGAAATGAAAAAAGGCGAATCCGCCTCACGGAATTCCGCGTGGCAGATTCGCCTTTGATTTCACCAATTGTTTAGCTCTGGCGTTGATTCTGAAATTTCAGATTGCGCAAGATTGGACCTGCCGATGGCAACCAGAACGGGGCTAAAACTCTCGTTTGGTTTTGATCCCTGGCATTGGAATCGGGTATTTTCCGTTCTCTGTTGCCTGCAGTGGGGCTGGGCCATCCAATGTCAGTTTGTCGACATCTGGGGCGAATTCGTGTTCGCAGTTCAGCATGTCGTCGTATGTGATCAACTGGCCTGTGTGGGCTGCCATACGTCCCATTGAAGTGACGAGGCTGGCTTCCACCCCGCGTTTGACTTCGTTGTAAGGCTTGTCATTGCGGATCGCTTCCAGGAAGTCGACCCATTCCCATTCATATGGTGATCGCTCTGGCTGGCCGTATTCCCAGACGAGGTTTTCCTTCTTGAAATTCTGGTTGTAATAGATTCTGGCTTTCGATGGGTGATGGCCAGAGGTCGAGATGATGGCTGAACCTTTTGTGCCGTGTGCATAGCTGGAAAACTCCTGCTTGCAGTTCAGCATTGTGCGGCCTTCGAGATAGAGTTTCGTTCCATCTCTAAACGTGTATTCCACCGAGTAAGTGTCGAAGTTCTGGTCGACGTAATCGCCACGGTAGTGACGACCGCCGGAAGCCTGAGCCTGAATCGGCCAGTCGTTCTTCATCCAGCATGATTCATCAATGTTGTGAATCAGGAAGTCGCTGAACGCTCCCCCGCTCGCCCACAGGAAGCCGTGGAAGTTGGCGATCTGGTAGAGAACTTCTGAGGTATCGCCTTTGTACGGCGGAGCGAATGCGGACCCGGTTGGACCAACCATGCGATAGGCTCGGAGCAGCAGGAGTTCACCAAGCTGGCCGTCTTGGATTCGGTTATACAATTCGCCGCGTGCGCGACAGTGGCGGCACATCAGACCGACTGCGACCTTCAAATTCTTCGCACTCGCCTTCTCTCCCAATTCGAACATTTTGCGAGATGTCGGGCCGTCGACGGTGACTGGTTTCTCCATGAAAACGTTCAGGCCCTTTTCAATGGCGTATTGAAATTGGACCCAACGAAATGCAGGAGGCGTTGTCAGGATGACGATGTCGCCCGGCTTCAGGCAGTCCATCGCTTGCTTATACGCTTCAAACCCAATGAACTTCTGATCTGGCGGAACATCCATTTTGTCCGCGAATTTGGTGTTCAACGCGTTATAGCTGTCGTTCAATCGTTGATCGAAGACGTCGGCCATTGCCTTCAGTTTGATTGGCCCGCCTTCAACAGAGAGAGCGTCTCGCACTGCCCCGCTTCCGCGTCCCCCGCAACCGACCAGGGCCAGTCCAAGAGTGTTGTCTTCAGCGGCGTGTGCGCCCGGAAGAATGAACTGACTTGCTGCGACAGCGGCGGCCGCGGCTCCAGAGTTCTTGAGGAGAGTGCGACGAGAGATTGGGGCGGGGTCAAACTGTGTCATTAGGTGCGATGCTCCACAATGATCAATGAGTGCTGATCGAACCTACTGACTCTCGCAGATTCGAGAATTTTTTTCCAGTCAAATGTGTGGGTGTCGATATGTCAGGCTGACGAGTTTGCAGTAGTTGCCAAATTCGTTGGCAATGATTCGCCTCACATTCGATGGGGACAAGGCGGATCAGCGGATTCGTTGAAGCCACGTTTCCTTGTCGATGACATCGCTGATGAACATCTGCTGAGCGACAAGAATTGACTCGTGAAGTTGCTCGGCAGTGACAGATCCAGCTTGGTTCTGAACATCGAGCGTGCCGGTAGCGTCCCGTAGAAACTCGACATTGTATCCGCGATGAAACGCCTGTCTGGCTGTCGTGTCGCAGCACATCTGGGTCATGTAACCAGTAATGCACACCGTATCGATTCCTTTTTCTTTCAGAAATTCATCGAGTGACGTGTTCGTGAAAGATCCAGGGAACTGCTTATCGATCAGGATGTCTCTTGGTCGCGATTCGACTTCAGGTCTGAGTTGCCAGAGATCGCTGCCCTTTCGGAAAACTGGTGATTCCGGGGCAGGCTGATGATGGCGAATGACAACAACTGGAATATTCGCTTCTTGAGCCGCATCCATCACTTCAAGGATCGATTCAAGATGACCAGCCGGATGGCGAATTGGGAATGCTCCATCGAAGTATTCCTTCTGTACGTCAATTACCAGTAAGGCTCTGTTCATGAGTCATCCCCAATTGAGATCATTGTAAAGGCGAAGCCGGAAAGACTTATTCTAGGGGGATGACAGTCACTGGCAATGACGAAGCTGCCGGATGCCACAAGCACTCTTCGCAACGCCCATGAGGTGGTTTCAAAACCGACTGCTGCATGGATTTGGGAGGGCGAAGCTCCTG
>JBEBTF010000028.1:0-29838 GCA_040393865.1 Planctomicrobium piriforme
GTGCACTCCAGATTCCACAGTCGAGAATCGATGGAAGCCCGCGGTGCAGCACATGACTTCGTTTGCAAAACGATCGTCCGTGCCCGTGGGCAGCAAAGAGTTCGACCGGCCCTTCAAACGAGCCTGCAGTCAAATCCGGATCAGTGGGGGCTGAGGCAGGGGGAGAAGGGGTGCCGACCTGCTTCTGGTTTAAGGGGGCGAGGCTGCCGGATCTCACGCAGGCGTGGGCAATGATTGGGAAACCCAAAGTGACATTGCTGGCCCCAAGAATCAGAATACGGCGAGATGGCCGGAGACGATGATCTAGACTGCGATCATCAGTATCCGGCCGTTCTTGCTCTCTATTCTGCTTCTGCTCAGCGTTATCCGTTTTCAAGGGCCCATTGGACGGCATGACGGTTCAGTTCGGCTGCATTCTTCAAAGACAGCTTCGCTTTCAGGTTTTCGCGATAGCTTTCAATTGTCTTGTAGCTCAGATGCAGACGTTCGGCAATTTGTCTTGTCGTTAATCCTTGGCCGATCAGGCCAAACACTTCGAGTTCGCGATCTGTCAGGGTTTCGATCGGTGAAACCTCGCCGGCTCCTCCATTCACGATACGGTTGAGGAACTTCTCGGCAAGTTGAGGGCTGACAAACGTTTTTCCTGCAAGAACGGAACGAATCGCGTCAACGACGAGATCACTGGCAGCTTCTTTATTCAGATATCCACCTGCCCCCGCTCGCAGGCATCGCTCTGCGAACAGCGATTCATCGTGCATAGAGCAAACCAGCATTTTGATCTGTGGTTGGCTTGAATGGATCTGCTTGACGAGTTCAAGGCCGTTGCCGGAACGCAAAGAAATGTCGATAACCATCAGGTCCGGCTGCAATTCATTAGCAAGTCGGACAGCGTCTCCCATTTCGGCAGCTTCTCCAATCACTCGTAGGTCGGCTTCTTGTGAAATCAATGTGTACATCCCTTTCCTGATCAGGGGATGGTCATCCACAAGCAGGATTGTCCTGGTTTGTGGAGGTTCCACATCGCTAGTAATTGCGATTCCGACAGAGTGATCAAGCTGCATCTTTTTTCCTCTCACATTCCCGCAGGCGACAACCAGAGAGCATTAAGGTTAGCAATGACTGGTTATTGACGGTTGCCAGCTGCGCCGCAGACAACCGTGTTCTCGATGACGTGATTTCGTTGCGAAATGACTAGGCGTTAAGCAATGTCAGGCCGACGCTGGTGACCTCTGATTTTGTGTCCGTCAGCTGGGCTGCTTCTCTGTCCGGATCGTCCCGGACAGTTGCCGGTAAAGTGAAGTGACAACTTCCCGTTGTTACACGCATACCTGCTTGTGTGCATCCGTCTAGACCAGGAGTTGTTTGCGACTCAAATTTTTCTCCAGAAGTTAACGTGGGGATTCGTTTGGTAGACTTAAAATGTCTATTTTAAGAACCAATTTTTTCGTTGATTTACATATTCCTTGCACTGAATTGCAGAAATCAACTCATCGACAATATCGTATGCTACGGAATTTCGAAATCAGGGAATCCCCCTGCCGCGCAGTGGCAAAAGTCGTGGAGCATTGAATTTGTATCGCAAACTGATCCCTCAGCGCAGCAAGACGGAGCGTTTCGCCATACGGTGAAACGCTCCTTGGAGAACTTCAGTGATACTGGAAATGCCAGATCGATACGGTCTGGTGGCCTAGTTCTCTAGTAGCCCAGGTTTGGGGCTAGCCAGCGTTCGATTTCTTCAATCGGGAGTTTGCAACGTTGAGCGTAATCCTCGACCTGATCTTTTGTGATCCGGTCCACTGTGAAGTATCGAGATTCAGGATGAGCGAAGTAGAGCCCGCTGACAGACGAGGCTGGCCACATTGCCAGAGAATCGGTTAATTCGATTCCGGTCTCGGCTGTGATATCCAGCAGTTCGAACAGGGGGCGTTTCGGTAAATGGTCCGGGCACGCCGGATAGCCGAATGCCGGGCGAATTCCCCGATACGATTCCGCAATTCGCTCTTCTGGACTCAGTTCGTCTGGACGCTCGTACTGCCAGACATCTGTTCTCACAAACGTGTGCAGGTACTCGGCGAATGCTTCTGCAAGTCGGTCGGCAACTGCTTTTGTCATGATGGAATTGTACTCATCATGATCTTTCTCAAACACTGCAGCGAGTTCGTCGCAGCCCAGTCCCGTTGTGACAGCAAATGCTCCAATCGAATCTGTTCGACCGGAAGAAATCGGAGCAATGTAGTCGGCGAGCGAGCGGAAGTCTTTTTGCCCAACACGTTCCCATTGTTGACGCAACATTGGGAAACGGGCGAGTTCTGCGGTCTTGCTTTCATCTGACCAGACGACGATATCTTCGCCATCTGTGTTGGCAGGCCAGAATCCATAAACAGCGTGTGCTGTTAGCAGCTTCTCGTTGATGATTCGCTGGAGCAGGGCGTTTGCATCGTCATAGAGTTTCTTGGCTTCTGCTCCGACCTTCTCATCTTCAAAGATCCTCGGGAATTTGCCCTTCAATTCCCATGTCATGAAGAATGGAGACCAGTCAATGAACGGGACCAGTTTGTTGAGATCGAAGTTGCGCAGTGTGACCTTGCCATACCGCTTCGGAGTTGGAAGGTCGACGGTTGACCAGTCTGTCTGGAATCGGCGTTCGCAGGCTTTGGCAAAGGGAACCAGTTCCTGTTGCTGGCGATTGGCAAACCGTTGCCGATCCTGTTCCTGCAGGGTTTTGATCTTCTCGATATAGGCCGGTTTTGTGTCTGCATCAAGCAACGACTCGACTGCTGGAACGGCCAGTGATGCATCAATCACATGGACGGTGGGCTCCCGATAGTGTGGAGCGATTTTCACCGAGGTATGTCGTGAGGATGTTGTTGCCCCTCCGATCAGCAGCGGAATGGTGAAGCCTTCCCGTTGCATTTCCTTGGCAACGTAAATCATCTCTTCCAGTGACGGTGTGATCAGGCCGGACAATCCGATCAAATCTGCATGATGTTCACGTGCCGCATTCAGAATCTTCTCGCACGGAACCATGACACCAAGGTCGATGACTTCAAAGTTGTTGCAGCGGAGAACGACACCGACAATGTTTTTCCCAATGTCGTGAACGTCTCCTTTGACTGTTGCGATAACAATGGTTCCGCGTGTCGACTTCGCCGGCGTCACCGGTTCGTTCGACTCCACGAGTGCTTCGCCACGTGCCGCTGCTTCGGCCTTTTCGGCTTCCATGAATGGTTCAAGGTACGCGACCGCTTTCTTCATGACGCGAGCCGACTTGACCACTTGCGGAAGAAACATCTTCCCGGCACCAAACAGTTCACCGACGACGCTCATTCCGGCCATGAGTGGGCCTTGAATGACGTTCAGAGGGCGACCGTATTTGACTCTGGCTTCTTCAGTGTCGGCGTCGATGAAGTCGGTGATCCCTTTGAGCAGGGCATAGCTGAGGCGTTCTTCGACGGTTCCTGTTCGCCAGGTGGCGACTTCAGCTTCCTGTTTTTCGTTGGACTTGCCGCGATTTTTGATGACCTCGGCGTAGTCAATCAATCGCTCGGTGGCATCTTCCCGGCGGTTGAGCAGAACGTCTTCAATATACTCTCGCAGAGTCGGTTCAATGTCGTCATAGACTTCAAGCTGTCCCGCATTCACAATCCCCATGTCGAGACCGTTGCGAATGGCGTGATAGAGGAAGCAAGCGTTCATCGCTTCGCGGACAACATCGTTCCCACGGAATGAGAACGAAACGTTACTCACCCCGCCGGATGTTCGGGCGCCTGGGCATTCTTCTTTGATCCGGCGAACTGCTTCGAAGAACTCGACAGCGTAGTTGTTGTGCTCTTCCATCCCCGTGGCAACAGTGAGGATGTTCGAGTCGAAAATAATGTCTTCGGCGGGAAAGCCAACCTGTTCTGTCAGGATCTTGAAAGCTCGTTTACAGATGCGCACCTTGTCTTCAGCCAGGACTGCCTGACCTTCTTCGTCAAACGCCATGACGACGACAGCAGCACCGTATTCGCGAATGATTCGGGCCTGTTTCAGGAAGGCTTCTTCGCCTTCTTTCAGGCTGATCGAGTTAACGATTCCTTTGCCTGCCAGGCACTTCAAACCGGCTTCGATGACTTCGAATTTGGAACTGTCGACCATGATCGGAACGCTGTTGACGTTCGGTTCATCGGCCAGCAGATTGAGGAAGTGGACCATCTCGGCTTTACTGTCGAGCATCCCTTCGTCCATGTTCACGTCGATGACGTTTGCTCCGCCTTCGACCTGACTCACTGCAATTTCGACTGCTTCTTCGTACTTCTTTTCCCGAATCAGACGGGCAAACTTCCGTGACCCGGTAACGTTTGTTCGTTCCCCGATCATGAGGAAGTTGGAATTCGGGCGGAGTTCCAGCAGTTTGGAACCGCTGTAGGTCGATGTTCGGTCGTGCTTAACCAGCGGCCGTGGGGCGATCCCTTGGATCTCTTGAGCCACTGCGTGAATGTATTCCGGAGTTGTCCCGCAGCACCCACCGACGATATTCATCCAGCCATTCTGAGCGTATTCACGAATGACAGCGGCAAACTCTTTGGCTGACGAATCGAAGCCACCCATGCCGTCTGGCATCCCGGCGTTGGGATAACAGCTGATATGACAGTTCGCCCAATTGCTTGTGAACTCGACGAGTTCGCGCATCTGTTTTGGACCCAGTGCGCAATTCATCCCGACGGCCAGTAACGGGAAGTGTTCTACGGAGACGAGGAACGCTTCCAGTGTTTGACCGGTGAGTGTCACGCCTCCGTTGAAAATCGTGCCTGAGCAGATGACCGGAACTGTCTCTTTTCGTTCCTGAAAGACCTGATTGATTGCGAACAAGGCCGCTTTCATGTTCAGGGTGTCGAATGAGGTCTCTGGCAGAAGCAGGTCGACGCCTGCGTCCATCATGGCGCGAACTTGCTCCGCGTACGACGCGACCATCTGATCGAAGGTGACAGGGCGATAGCCAGGGCGGTCAGCGTTGAATGAAAGCTGGAACTTTGTTGGCCCAATGCTTCCTGCGACGAATCGTGGTTTATCCGGATTCTTCTTTGTGAACTCCTCTGCAACCTGTTTTGCGAGTTCAACCGCTTTGATATTCATCTCGCGGGTGTAATGGGCCAGCCCGAACTCTTCGAGCATCAATGAGGTCGCCCCGAAGGTGTTCGTCTCAATGATATCCGAACCGGCTTCAAGGTATTTCCGGTGGATCTCCTGAATCATTTGAGGCTGACTCAGGACGAGCACATCGCTGGCATTCAGCAGATCGATGTTGTGATTTTGAAAGAGCGATCCCCGGTAGTCAGCCTCGGTCGGCTTGTACTGGTGGATCATCGAACCCATTGCACCGTCCAGCAGCAAAATACGGCGAGAAAGGAGGTCACGCAGTGTCGCTTCGGTGGAATTCATATTCAGAGGTCGGTCGTTGAGTTAAGGGCAGCACGCTTGGCAGGATTCATCATCTCAAAGTTCCTGCCTGAAATGAGTTGCCGCACAGAAGTCTGTGCGGCAATCACAAATCTCGAGTCTGATCTGTGGCGAAACTGACTGGATTACAGAATCACAGTCTGCTCACGGTCTGGACCAATTGAGATAAAGCCGACTTTGGCTTCCAACAGTTCGGCAATTGTATCGATATAGGCTCGAGCTTCTTTGGGGAAATCTTCGAGTTTTCGCACGCCGGTAATGTCCTTCTTCCAGCCGGGCAGGGTCCGGTAGATCGGTTTTGCGGCTGCGAGGTCATCATTATGACTTGGGAAGTCGGTCGTGCGTTCGCCGTTAATTTCGTAGGCTTCGCAAATTTTGACCTCATCGAGTTTGCTGAGAACGTCCAGCAGCATGATTGCGATGCAGTCAACGCCGGAAACCCGAGACCCGTAACTGGTTGCAACGGCATCAAACCAGCCGCAGCGACGAGGACGCCCTGTGACGGTTCCGTACTCGTGGCCTTCGTCGCGAATGTGTTGGCCGATCTCATCGTTGAGTTCTGTTGGGCAAGGGCCGCCGCCGACTCGTGAGGTGTAGGCTTTCACCACACCAATCATGCGGTCAATGGCACGTTCCGGAACACCGCTACCTGGGTGAATCCCGCAGCCAGAGCTGTTTGACGAGGTGACGTAAGGGAATGTCCCATGGTCGATATCCAGCAGGCTTCCCTGAGCCCCTTCGAACATCAGGCTCCGCTTGTCCTTCAGAACTTTGTGCAGATAGGCCGTCGTGTCGATGACATTATTTTTGAAGAGCTCGGCATAGCCCATGTACTCTTCGTAAATTGTGTCAGCGTCTGGGATTTCTGCTGATGGATCAAGGGCTTTGATCAGCAGACGCTTCTGTGCGACGACTTCGTGCAGGCGTTCCCGGAAGAACGCTGGACGGTACATATCGCCGAATCGGATGGCATGTGTCCGGCCGATCTTGTCGCGATAACAGGTTCCAATCCCGCGCATCGTGGTTCCGATGGCTTTCGCGCCTCGGGCTTTTTCGAGGCCAGCCTCTTCCACCATGTGGTATGGGAAAATCACGTGAGCCCGGTCGCTGATATATAGCTGACCGATCTCGACCCCTTGTTTTCGAACGTTGTCGATTTCTCCCAGCAATGCTTTGGGATTAATCACCACGCCGTTTGAAATGACAGAAGTCACGCCAGGACGAAGAATTCCGGCTGGCAGCATCGAAAGTTTATAGGTCTTCCCGCCAAATTTGACGGTGTGCCCGGCGTTATTTCCGCCTAAATAGCGACAGACCACTTCGTGTTGGTCCGTCAGCAGATCGACGATCTTCCCTTTGGCTTCGTCGCCCCATTGCAGACCCACTACGGCCGTTACCGACATTCTCTGATTCCCGGATCACAACACAACAATATTACGTAAACTTGGTGACGCATGGAGCGCATGCCAAGACACAACACCGCAGTGTAGCAGTCACCAGAATGAATGTAGAGTGCGACGGGCCTGAAACTGGTTTTCAGGAAAATCAATTCTGGTAAGTATGGGCCGATCAGGAGGCCAATATTTGGCTTTCATTCCCCAAATTTCAGGGGAGCCACTTCATTTGTATGAAAAACGTGCGATACAATTTCCTCCACTTCTCTTGTTCAACCCGCGATGTCTGGTGGGGGGACCATGTTTTTCCGAATGTTGAATTGTACCGGTTGTAATGCCTTTCGTATTGCCTTTATTGCTCTGTCGATGGGCTTGTCGGGCCAACTCTTTGCCGAAGAGGGGCCTGCACCGGGTTTGAACGCTGCCAAAACTCCTGAAGTGAGCTCAGGTTTCGCGTTTAAGACAATCGATCCGTCAAGTGTCAAAATCCCGGCGGTTTTCTCTCTGCCAGCTCCTCGCTCTGCCGCAGACCTGAAAACAATTCAGGATCATGTGACTCAGCTTGTTCCGACACTTCGGGCGGCAACCGTCAACCTGACTCTGGATACACGACGCGGGGGAGGGGGATCGCAGGGGAGTGGAGTGATTGTTTCGTCTGACGGAATCATCCTGACTGCTGCGCATGTTGGCGGACGGCCCGGTCGTCCTGTTTCGATCGTGACGAATGATGGAAAACGCTATCAGGGAGTGACGCTCGGCCGAAATGTCACGATGGACGCCTCGCTTGTCCGGATTGAATCGGATCGACGTGACTGGCCGGCAGTCCCTGTTGCGGTCACGCCGTACAAAGCTGGCGACTGGTGCCTCGTTCTGGGGCACCCTGGCGGGTATCAGGAAGACCGTGGAATCGTCCTGAGGCTGGGACGTGTGGTCTATTGCAACAAATGGCTCATACAGACCGACTGTGAACTGATCGGCGGCGACTCAGGCGGACCACTCTTTAATATGAGTGGAGAGGTCATCGGGATAAATACCCGTATCGGTGAAGACACGAATTTTAATATTCATGTCCCGATTGAAGTCTATACGCAGGACTGGAATCGACTGGTTGCTGGTGAGGATTTCCGAACACATAGCGGGGCCTATCTTGGTCTCGCAGGTTCAAAAGCGCCTTCAGGTGAAGGGCTGGTTGTCGATCGCGTCACGTCGGGAGATGCTGCAGAACGAGAAGGGATTGAGGTCGGGGATATTCTTCTGACCTTTCAGGGAGAGAAAATCGTTGACCTCCCCCAGTTGACCGAATTGGTCGGGCGACAGTTTCCTGGCCAGGCGGTGAAGATCACTTTGCTGAGGAATGGCGAGACAAAAACCGTAATTCTTCGACTCGGGACACGCTGGGAAGAAGACTAACTCGGTTTCTGGAATGTTGCTGCCTTCTGGTCAGCTCCATCTTTCGCTTTTGACGACAGGCTTGTAACTCTGCTCTAATGTTCGCATCAAAGTTGCGTTCTGTGAACGCTTGCTGCTGATGCTTGTTATTGCTGGAGTCTGCTATGTTGCCTGCCAATCAGTCTTGTTCTCTTCTACTCTGGCCGAACAGATCCTGTCATCTCTATATAAGATCGATTATCGCTCTGCGTATGGGGCTGCTCGGGATCGTGGCATTCTGTTTCAGTCTGCATCTTGCAGCAGGTGTGCTCTCTGCTGATCAACTGTTGGCCGGCGCCGCGAAGGTTGATATCACCGATTATGACAGCGGACCAGTTAACGATCCCCTCTATGTCAAGGCTGTCGTATTTAAATCAGGTGAGCAGGTCGCCGTGATCATGTCGGTTGATGCGGTCGCAATCGGAGAGATTGGACGCATTAACAACGAGTACCTGCCTACCGTTCGGAAACGTCTTCAGGCTGAACTCGGAATCGCTCCTGAGCATGTGCTGGTGAATGCGAGCCACTGCCACGGAGTCGTTAAGGCGGACATCACTGGTCAAACCGTTGAAGCTGTTAAAAAGGCGATGGAGGCGTTAGTGCCGGTTCGAGTTGGAACGGGAACTGGTGAAGAATCACGCATCTCCGAGAACCGCCGCTTGAGGCTCAAAAGCGGGAAGGAAGTCGATGTTCGCCATGCCTACGCACTCCCTCCGGATGATGAAGTCGCCGAGGTTGGCCCAACGGACCCGGAGATTGGAGTTCTTCGAGTTGATCGTGAAGATGGTCAGACGCTGGCTGTGATTTACAACTTTGCCTGTCACCCGATTCAAGGGGTTCCAAGCGGGGCGAACACTGCTGACATCATTGGGTATTCGTCAAAAGTGATTGAAGAGAATCTGAGTGAGGGAACCGTCGCTTTGTTCCTTCAGGGATGCGGCGGCGACATCAATCCGGTTTTCTATAAAGACGTCGATCATCCTCGCAGTGCAGAACCACTGGGCAACATGCTTGGGCTCAGCACATTAAGAGCCGTCCGTAAGATCGAGTGCAAGAAAGAGGCTCCATTCAAGGTCCTCAATGAAACCCTGACACTTCCTCGTGGGGATCGAACCGATCGAATTGCTCAGTTGGAAGCAGAACAGCAACGCACGCTGCGAAAACTGCAGGGGACCAGCCTGAATTTGAAAACATTTATGCCGTTAATGGTGAAGCACAATCTCGCAGAGGAGTTCCCGGCTTATTATTCGCATCGCTACATGTATGACGAGAAGCAGGGACGAACCGATCTGAAGAAGCTCGATGCAGAGAACCGGCGGAACCTTGAAGCGTATCTGAAGAACATTCACACAATGGAAGAACTGACGCGGTTGCAGACGAATCTGGCCCTGTTGCGGAAACATCAGGCGAGTCTCGTGGCATCCGGGAAGCGAACCATCGACGTTGAAGTCATGGGAATACGAATTGGTGACTTTGTTCTGACCACATTCCCCGGCGAACTGACCGTCACCATCGGGCTGAATATCAAGAAGCGTTCACCTCATGAAACGACGTTCGTGGCGGGGTATACGAACGGCTATATCTATTATGCTCCGACCGCCGATCAACTCTTGAATCTGGGGGGCGCTCAGGAAGACAGCGACTGTATTCTGGCTCCGGAATGGCAGGAGATCTTCGAAGCCAAAGCCGCCGATCTCATTAAATCACTGCTGGAGACTTGAGCTTTGTCAGTTGGAAACAGGGATGCGAATCGAGTCGCGGGTTGGGCGAGCCGACAATGTTGATCTTTCACGAACGGTCTTTCGATCGCTGATCGGTGAATCAACATGAGATGACACGTCCGCAACGAGGTTTGAAATCGGAATTGTCGAACAGGCACGTGGCCTTAACTGGGGGCGTGCCTGTTCGCATTACTGATGTTTGCCTTGCCGTTGTGCAGTTTCGCCTCACAACAAGGCGGTTTCTGGATTTAGGCAGCGTTGATTCGTCCTCAATGAGTTCCTCAGTTTTAGTCATAAGGCTGCACTGTGTTAAAGGTTTACACTCATTCTGGAACTGTTTAAGGATATCGATTTGAGTTGATGGTATCGCTGTTGCATTTCTCCAGGCTGACTAGATCGCCTTGCAAAATAAATTCCACACTTCCGCCACGCGGCGAGTTGCGTTTCATCAATCGAAACGACCGCTGCGCGGGCACTCGGTAGAGCAAACTGCTCTAACCCCACCTCGGCTTTACTTCATATTGGAAAACGGGAAATGCAAAAGGGATTTTTAATCGACATGGATGGCGTGATTTATCGGGGAAGCCAGGTTTTGCCAGGTGCGGACCGATTCATCGCATTGCTGCGAGAACGAAATTTCCCTTTTCTCTTTCTGACAAACAACAGTCAGCGAACTCGTCGTGACGTTGCCACCAAGTTGCAACGGATGGGAATTGATGCTTACGAAGAGGACATCTTCACCTGTGCAATGGCGACAGCCAGATTCCTTGCACGACAGAAACCTAATGGCACTGCTTATGTGATCGGGGAAGGGGGCTTGTTGCAGGCTCTTCACCAGAACGGGTACTCAATTGTGGACTCCGATCCAGACTATGTGGTCGTTGGAGAAGGGCGAACATTGACTCTCGAAATGGTGGAAACTGCGGTCCGCTTGATTGTGAATGGAGCCAAGCTTGTCGCGACGAATCTCGATCCAAATTGCCCGACGCAGTATGGCGTTCGCCCGGGGTGTGGAGCGTTTGTCGCGATGCTGGAGTCCGCAACCGGAGCGAAAGCATTCAGTGTTGGAAAGCCAAGCCCTGTGATGATGCAGGCCGCTGGTGAAGAATTACGAGTTCCTGCTCACCAGATTGTGATGGTCGGGGACACGATGGAAACCGACATCTGCGGCGGAGTCCAGATGGGCTATGAAACCGTTCTGACACTCACCGGAAGCACATCCCGAGATGATTTGCGACGCTATGCGTACCGACCTGACCATGTGATCGATTACATCGGCCAACTCTGTCACCACGAGTTGCTCAATGCCTATGGAGACACCGAAGTTCGAGACTTCGAAGCGGTTACCATTTAAGGCCGGCCATCGTCTCGTAATGGCCGGTTGTTTTGGAATGCCTCGATGTTTTGACGCATCGCCTCTTTTCGCTCGTTTGGAGCCACTTCCACCGCTTTCAGTTGTGTTTGAATGGCGGTCTGGAAGTCTCCGGCTTCCGCATGAGCTGCGGCGAGCGTTGCGATGTAATCGGCGTTCCGGTACTGGGTCAGCTCACAGGCTCTGGTGGCCATGCTGATCGCTTGTTGCCCGTTGCGAAAGCGGTCTTCAGGGCAGGTAGATAGAATCCACGCGAGGCTGTTGTAAGAGGACATCAGCCTCGGATCGATACGGATCGCCTGAACGAAATCGGCGATTGCTTTCTCGTATTCGCGCCGGGTTCTCCAGATAATTCCACGATTGTTATAAGCTCGGGCCGCTTTCGGTTCGACTTCAATCGCTAATGTGTAGTCTGCGATTGCTTTGTCGAAGTCTCCCTTGGTGTGCCATGCCAGGCCGCGGTTGTGGTAGGCCGACCCGAATTTGTTGTCGAGCGAGATTGCCTTTGTGTAGTCGACAATTGCCTGATCCAGGTTTCGCTGGTTCTGATGAGCGACTCCGCGACTGTGATAGGCCCATCCAAACCGAGGGTCCAGTTCAATGGCTTTGCTGTAGTCTTCGATCGCTTTCTGGTCTTCCCCTTTATTCTGCCATGCCAGTCCACGATTGTAGAATGCCCAGGTGAAGTTCGGGTCGAGTTCGATTGCTTTGGTGTAATCAAGAATCGCTTTATCGAAATCTTCTTTGTAATGCCATGCGCTTCCGCGCCGGTTATAGACCGCGGCATCATGAGGGTATAACCGGATCGCCGCGTTGTAGTCGGAGATCGAGAGTTCGTGCTCCCCTTTGTTCTGACGTGCGCGGCCTCGATTGAAGTAGGCTGCAGCATCAGTCGGGTCGAGACGAATGGCTTCCGTGTAGTCCACGATTGCCTTGTCATGTTCGCCTTTGTTCTGCCAACTCAATCCGCGATTGAAGTACGCGGTGGCGTCGAGTTGGGCGAAGGCAGGGCTTCCGCTCAATACGAGGACCAGAATGAGAAGTGAACGATTCACGGAACTGACCAGACTGATGCGAAGACCCAAGGAAATACAGAAGCCCCTCATTTTATCGCCAGAATCGCATCTAATCGACACAAAATCGATTTGCGTTTGGAGTAAGCCGAGGGAAACCGGCATTCGAAATTCGCAGTAATAATTGAGTGAAAGTGGTTAAGTTGTTTTTGTTTATGAGGTTATGACTGTTCGTTGTTGTGGTTGCCCACGAGAATAACCGAAAGGAGGAAATATTCCGTTTTCGCGGACGCGGATGACGCTGGGGACATGATGGACCGATCTGCCGGCTCTCCTCCTGTTGTGTCGAAACCATTTTCTTTATCATGTTCCGAGCAGCGTTTCCTTGAAAAGTCGACTCTGGAGCCGATGAGAAAGGCTCCCAATTTCGAACAGACTGCTGCCTCGTCGGGGGTATCTCCATTCAGGGGCGAAAGCCTTTCAGGATTGCTCTCACGTCATGCGTCACAAGACGTCTGACACCTTTTAACTTTCCGTTGGTATGTTTCCCCATGTCAAATTCCTCAGAAATAGAACGTTTGCGCTGGCAGAAGTTTCCAGTGTTGAACGATGGTTTTGTTTGTCTTGTTGACTGCATGGGAGATGACAGTTCCGTGGTGCAGGCGGCTCGTGTGAGCTATGGCGCCGGAACCAAGAAGGTCTCTGATGACCGTGGATTGATCCGTTATCTGATGCGGCATCGTCACTCGACCCCATTTGAGATGGCCGAGATCAAGTTGTTGGTTCGTGTGCCGATGGATTGCTGGCGACAGTGGATTCGTCACCGAACTGCCAACGTGAATGAGTACAGCACCCGATATTCCGTCGCGATTGATTCGGTGCAGACCACTGCGCCGGATGAATGGCGATCCCAGGCGGTCAGTAATCGGCAAGGAAGCGAAGGGTTTTTGCCAGAAGAGATTGGCGAGAAGCTGACGCAGGCCGAACAGCAGTTTCAGGATTCCGCACGCCAGCTTTATCAGGAACGCCTGGATGCAGGCGTGGCTCGGGAGTTGGCCAGGAAGGATTTGCCTCTCTGCACTTATACCGAGGCGTATTGGAAGATCGACCTGTTGAATCTGTTGAACTTCCTCTCGCTGCGTATGGATTCGCATGCTCAGCTGGAGATTCGGCAGTACGCAACGACGATTGGCGAGCAGATCGTGAAACCGTTGTTCCCTGTGGTCTGGGAAGCGTTTCAGGACTATCGCATGCAATCGATGTTCATGTCTCGTTTGGACATCGAAGTCGTTCAGCGTCTGCAGGGATATGCTGCGGAAAATCAGTTGGTGCCCCCTTATTCACACGACGCCTTTCTTGCATGTCAGGATCCGGCATGGCGTGAGATGACCAGAAATCGCGAACGGGATGAATGTCTCAGCAAGCTCATCCGGATGGGGCTGGTTCAGGAATAAGCAGAACACTTTTCTTGGAATCTGAAATCAGCAAGCAGGGCTGGCCCGTTCATACGGTGCTGGCCCTGCTTCTTTGTTTATTCGCTGATTGGCGAAGGCTCTGAAACTGATGGAGTGTCTGACCCGGATTCTGGTCAGGCAGAGAAAAGAAAAACTCCTCAGGCTCAAAGAAACTGAGTCTGAGGAGTTTATGGGGAAGGGAGCAGTTGTTCAGGGCAATCTGCAGTGCTCTGGTCGGAAGGGGAGGGCTGAGCGTTAGCTTGCCGACCAGAACTCTCGTTGGAGAGTGGTCTCGTGATTCTGGACGGGCCTTAAAATCTCATGCAGCGTCATTCTGGGGTCTCAGGTGCGAACAAATTCAGAGCGGCCAGCGAGCCGCGGAGTTACGTTCGGCAACCTGAACATCAAAGCCTGACAAGGCATTACATTTCTGGGTGAAGAGTTTCTTCAACGTCCAGAACTGGCTGTGAATTGGCTTCTGTACGGAACCCGTCTGGTGTGCCGTTGCCAGTCAGAAATGACAGAGCAAGGAACAGGGCCATGTTGACGATAGGGGGATTGTTGTCGTGGTTCATAGTAATGGCATTCAGATTGAGGCAGAGCGTGGGCGCGTTTTGTTTCGGTCTGGATCTCAGGCGATAGCCCGAGCTTCAGGAGCAAGGAAAGGGTTGCTCTCTGTGGTCTTAGAAGCAGGGAAAAAGAGTTGTCCCAGATGACTGTTAAAAATGAGAGAAGCGGCTTCTCATTTTTCGTGTGTATTCTTGATACTTTTAAGTCATTGCACATCTGATACCAGTCAGAGTGATTTCACAAAAATGCATCGCCGACCGCATAATTCCTGCGGAATTTGTTGACGCATTTCTTTTACTGAAGTGAAATGCGATCGGATGACCAGCACTGCTGCCTATGAAGCAGGCAACAGCTGCCTGCAGTTTGGAGCCTACTGTCAGGGCCAACGCGATCACCCTCGGGAGAGCCTGTCGGGCCGAAGTTCTGGTTGCGACCTTAGGGCAGTTTGAGGGCACTGAATGATTCAGGGCAATGAAAAAAGCCTTGGCGGTGAAGCCAAGGCTTGGTGCTGATCATTCAATATCAGACAAGATGGTCTATTCTTCTTCGCGGAGTTTGGCGAGCACGGTGTAGTCTTCCAGTGTCGTTGTGTCCCCGATGCTTTCCTTGCCAGCGGCGATATCGCGGAGGAGACGTCGCATGATTTTCCCGGAACGGGTTTTCGGCAACGATGGAGTGAAGCGGATCTGGTCAGGTGTCGCCAAGGCACCAATGTGCTTGCGGACGTGATTGATCAGATCTTTCTTCTGTGCTTCGGTTGGAGTGGAACCCTTCGGGGTTACGAAGCAGCAGATGCCTTCCCCTTTCAACTCGTGAGGGAAGCCAACGACAGCGGCTTCGGCAACCAGTTCGTGCGACACCAGCGTCGATTCAATTTCCATCGTGCTGAGACGGTGACCGGAAACATTGAGCACGTCGTCAACGCGTCCCATGATCCAGTAGCAGCCATCTTCGTCACGGCGAGCCCCGTCGCCAGCGAAGTATTTCCCAGGGATCTTGCCGAAGTAAGTGTCTACGAATCGGTCGTGATCGCCGTACAGAGTGCGAAGCATGTGTGGCCATGACTGTGTCATGACCAGCAGGCCTCCCTCGTTATCCTTGAGTGGGTTGCCTTGTTCGTCGACGATGGCTGGAACTACGCCCGGCAATGGACGAGTGCATGATCCCGGTTTTGTGGACTGAATTCCGGGCAACGGGCTGAGCATGATGCCGCCGGTTTCGGTCTGCCACCAGGTATCGACAATCGGGCAACGTTCGGCACCGATAACGCGATGATACCACATCCAGGCTTCAGGATTGATTGGTTCGCCAACGCTACCAAGAAGTCGAAGCGAGGAGAGGTCGTGCTTCTGTGGCCACTGATCGCCCCATTTAATGAAGGCGCGAATCGCAGTTGGGGCAGTGTAGAAGATGTTGACTTTGTACTTTTCGATGATTTCCCAGAAGCGGCCTTCATCTGGCCAGTTCGGGGCTCCTTCGAACATCAGCGTTGTTGTTCCGTTGGCAAGCGGACCATAGACGATATAGCTGTGTCCGGTGATCCAGCCGATGTCTGCTGTGCACCAGTAGGTGTCTTCGTCTTTGACGTCGAAGACCCATTTCGTGGTCATCTTGGCGCCGAGGATATACCCGCCAGTGGTGTGCAGAACCCCTTTCGGTTTTCCTGTTGAACCAGAGGTGTACAGGATGAACAACGGGTGTTCTGAGTCGAGCGCAACAGCTTCGCAGTCAGCATCCACCTGTTCCATCAGGTCGTGCCACCAGTAGTCGCGATCCGGAACCATTTCAACGGCGGCTCCGGTGCGGCGAACGACGACAACCTTCTCAACGCTTGGAGACGTCTTCAACGACTCATCGACGTTTTCTTTCAGGTGAATTTCTTTTCCGCGTCGCCAGCCAGCGTCTGCGGTGACAACAACTTTTGCTTTGGCGTCGTTGTTTCGGTCTGCAATTGCGTCTGAGCTGAAACCGCCGAATACGATCGAGTGTGTTGCGCCGATTCGGGCACAAGCGAGCATGGCGATTGCCAGTTCCGGAATCATCGGCATGTACAACGTGACGCGATCCCCGGTCGTGACGCCGAGTTTCTTCAGGACGTTTGCAAACTTGCAAACTTCGCGGTGAAGCTGCTGGTAGGTCAAAACACGGACGTCGCCCGGCTCACCTTCCCAGATGATTGCTGCTTTGTTTTTTCGCCAGGTCTTCAGGTGACGATCGAGGCACTCATAAGAGGCATTGATTTTTCCGCCCACGAACCACTTCGTGTTCGGCATGTCCCCTTCCATGGCAGACTCGAATGGCTTCAACCATTCCAGTTCAGTCTGGGCGAGTTCGCCCCAGAATTCGGCAGGACTGTCTTTTGCCCGTTGCCACATCTGCTGGTATTGCTCTTCAGACGAAATATTCGCTTGCTTGGCGAATTCCGGTGAAGGAGGGAACTTTCGAGTTTCTTGCAGAACTGTTTTGATGGCAGACATAGCAACATTGGGCAAAAGGATTCGAAATTTGACGACACAAAGGTGCGGCCCGATGGCGAAAGAACAGAACTTGCTGGAAGTCTGTACGTCGCAATGATCAATTCAGAGTCCGAGGCTCTTCAATATGTGCAGATGAATTGATTCCTGATGCTAGGATGCGAGACGGCCGGATTCAATGCAACCGATGAGAGTCTTGTTCAATTTGGTAGCACGTGAAATCAATCAGAGTGCAACCACATCAACCTCTTTTGATTGTTATGATAGTGTCAAAAGAGGTGTTCGACTGCATTGGGAACAGGGGTTCCGCTGACTCTTGCCTATTTCAGGGATGAACCACTTTCTGTGTATATTAGTGATTTTCCGTCTGATATTCGAATCGATGTGGTTCCTCTCGGTGATGCCGGTTCAAAAAAGCTGAACTGCGAGGATTTGAGGTAATTCAGGGAAGGTTTGCGGGCCTTTAAGGTGATGTTGGTTGGGAATTGTGTGATCATTTTGTGATTCTGGTTCACAGTGCCCTTGGCTGCTGTGGTTGAGAATCGTGGGCCTAAGAAGAACAATATGAAGGATCGCGACGTTTTCCGGGCCGGTTTGATGGTCTGGGTACGTGGATCAGGCGACGGGACCGAAGAGGAAACTTGGTGACGCGATGCGAAATCAAAAGATGTGGGCCGGGATTGTTCTGGGGCTGCTGGGGGCAATGACCGGGGTTGCATGCCAGCAGTCGGAGGGACATGCCGGGGCAGACGAGAAAGTGGCCTCGCCATCTGCTCCTGCTTCAGCGCCTGGCGGTGCAGGGGGGGCTGAAAAGAAAACTCCGGTCGAGATCGAAATTCCGTCGATTTCACTTTCTCAGGTCGTAAAGACGGCGAGTCAGGTGGATGCCGGCGCGGAGCCACTTTCTCAGCAAGCGGAAGAACAGAGGCGGCAATTGTTTCTGGCAATGAAGCCGTTGCAGATCATGCTCGGTGACTGGCGAGGGACAACTCAGAAAGAGGTTGGTGACTTCAAGGGACTGGACAAATCGCATTGGGTCTGGGATCTGAAGACGGATCGTAAGCAACCGGTCATGGTAATGACGTCGGATGCGAGTCCATATGTGCGAGCAGGTCGGCTCACCTGGTTGCCGGACCGGAAGATCTATCAGTTTAAAGTGACTGATCCGGAGGGGGTAACGCGAACTCTCGAAGGGAACTTCACTCAGGAAGCAGAGATGTTTCAGGGGGACGACCGGCAGTCACATATCAAGTACAAGCTGGAACTGAGTCAGGTTGATCCGCCGGCGCAGAGAGATGCCTGGCAGCTAGTGTTCAGCCAGCAGGAGAACAATCGATATTTGCTGGAGATTCACAAGCGTCGTGGGAGTCGATTTTTGCGGGTCGACACTGTAGCCACTCAGCGCGAAGGGACTTCGTTTGCGAAGAGTGACGAAGGTTACGGGCAGCGCGAGTGTATCATCTCCGGCGGATTGGGGACGATGACGGTGAGTTATAAGGGGATGACCTATTGGGTCTGCTGCAGTGGCTGCAAGGCGGCGTTTGATGAAGAGCCTGAGAAGTGGATCGCCGAGTTCCAGAAGAAGAAGGCCGCAGGGGCAATGTAATTCACGCCAGATCGTTTCGGTCTCTCGCGTGGCCGCGCAGTAGCCTTCCCGATTGGAGAAAGCTGAATAGTCCTGCGTATCAGAATCGCTGCGTGGTTTCTGGAAGTGCTCTGTAATGCAGAAGCAGTGTGAATGTTCTCCTGTTCAATAAACAAAGGCTCCAGAACTGTGCTGTTCTGGAGCCTTTACTTTTGTTCAAATTCTTCTGAGTTGCTCAGACGCGATTACTCTTCTTCGCCTTCGTAGTCGTCATCTTCGTCTGCGTCGCCATCGTCATCATCATCAGCGTCGCTATCGGTGATGACGTCATCATCCAGAATCTCTTCCTCGTCTGCCAGACGGACTTCGTCCTTAGCAGCGGATGATTCGTTCAGAGATTCTTTGATTGGCTGAATAAAGTAGAGTTTCTTGCTCTTGGATCTCAGCAGAGCCAGTTTCTCTTCGGCCTTGTCTTTTTCGTTGTAAGCGAATCGGCCTTCTTCCTTCAGTGTTCCACTGAAGACACCCCACATCAAACGCTTGCGTTCAGGGGCTTTGGTCTTTCGCTTACGGGTAGCAGGCTTTCGAGTTCCACTCTTCTTTGAAGTGGTCTCTTTCTTGACCTTGCCCTGCTTCTCTGCAGCTTCGTATTCCCGACGTTTGTCCAGCAGACGCTTGGAGGCCATTCCCGTTCCTTAAACGATCACACTAATTAACGCGACGCGATCCGGAAATCACGACGCAGATAGTTTCAGAGTCGATGCCGTCAAATTCACGTCGCTCCTGCGAAGAGGAGGCGATTGACCTTAGTAAAGGCCGAGTGAAGCAAAGTAGTTTCGCAATTCTGCATTCGGATGTCAATTGGCACTCAAGCTTCAGTTGACAGTCTGGACAGGGAGGATGCAAGAAAAACAAGAATTGTGGCGATTTTGCCGCCGCCTGGAGCTGAGGGAAAAAACTGTCGCCAAAATCTTGCCTGCCTGGTTGACGACCCCTCTGGGGGTTCCTATACTGCCGCTCGCACAAAGCAAGGGGCGGTAGCTCAATTGGTTAGAGTACCGGACTGTCGATCCGGGGGTTGCGGGTTCAAGTCCCGTCCGCCTCGCTTTCTCAAAGTAGCTCAATGTGCATTTAGCCGTCTTGATGGATTCCATCGAGACGGCTTTTTTCGTTTCTGTCTGTGCGCTGTGCAGTTTTCCGCTCAGCAGGTTTTTGACAAACCGAAGCGGCATTGATTTCAAAGGATGAAACCAATGCCGCACGTTCCGGTTATTGAAACACAAGCACCTGTTGCTCTGAACAGGCTCTCAGAAAGCAATTCTTACGAGAAGAGTTCCTGCACGACTTCGCCTCCGTCCACGACCTTCAGTGGGCGTCCTTGAGGGCTCATGTTTTCGTGGGCAGAGTCGATTTTCAGGGAGTGGGAAATCGACTGCAGAAGATCCGGCACTGTCACCGGACGATCTTTCACGGCCGAGCCATCTTCTGTTGTTGAGCCGATTGTCTGGCCCCCTCGAACTCCGCCCCCTGCGAGCCAGCAGTTGAATGCTCGTGGGAAGTGATCGCGCCCTCCTCGGGCGTTCACTTGTGGGGTACGTCCGAATTCTCCGGCCCAGACAACTAAGGTCCGGTCCAGCAGTCCTCGGTTTTTCAGATCAGTGATCAGTGCGGCACTGGCGACATCAACTTCGCTTGCGAGTTCACTGACTCGTTCAAAAACCGTGTCGTGCGTATCCCAGCCGTTTTTCTGGACTTCGACGAATGTCACTCCACGTTCGATCAGTCGTCGGGCGAGGAGGCAACCACGACCGAATGCGCTATCTCCGTACTGGTCTCTTAATTGTTGTGGCTCGTCTGCAAGGTCAAAGCATTGGGTGTCGTTGCTGAAAACGAACTTGGCTGCTTTGGAGTAAAGTTGCTGGTGGCCTTGAACCGCCTGTTCGGCTCCTTGGCTTCCGAAGCTGCCTTCAAGGTTCTGGAGCAGGTTGAGTCTGCGCTCAAGGCGCCGTTGGCCGTCCGGAATGCTGATGTTTTGTGGCATCTCCCCGGGGCGGTCGACAACAAACGGTTCGTAATTCACGCCAAGAAATCCGGCGCCCACAGTTCGTCCAATCGAAACAACACTCGGTAGGTCAGCTTCCTGGTTGGCGAGCTGTTGTGCAATCAGGCTGCCGAAACTCGGGTGTTTGACGCTACCGGTGGGAACATAGCCAGTGTGCATCTGGTAAGTCGCACGCTGGTGATTCCCTTCCTTGTTGGTCATGGAACGGATGACAGCGACATCATTCATGACCTGAGCCATGTTTGGCCAGTCATGGGCGATCTGGATGCCGGGAACGGAGGTGGAAATCGCTTTCGTGTCGCCGCTGTTTTTGTGGTTCGGCTTTGGATCGAAGGTTTCCAGCTGGCTCGGTCCGCCGCTCATCCAGAGCAGGATCATTGATCGGCCCTGTTTGCGAAGCTCCTCAGCCTGAACAGCCATCTGTTCACGAAAGCTGAGTGCACCGATTGCGGTACCCGATGCGGATGCTGTTTGAATGAAGCGTCGTCGGGTCACACGTGGGCCGGAAAACTGAATATGCTCGCTCGTGTATGTCGTCATTGAGAGTGTCCTGGATGCAAGAGACAAGGAGAGCAGATCGGTTTACCGTTTCGATAAAAACTCAGTGGAATTCAAAAGCGCCCAAAGGATGTCTTCGAATGCTTCGTTGCGATCCCCGGTTGCTTTAATGTAGCTCAGGTTGATCTTCTGTTCATCCGCACTTGGATAGCGGGTCAGCGTGGTCAGATAAAGTTCGTCCAGCGCGGCTTTGTTGTCCCGATTGTTTCGCAGCAGGATGCCGAGGTTTGTTCGTCCTTCTGCTTGAATTCTTGCGTTGAGAGAAGTGGAGTTCATCAGGTAAAGAGCCTGTGGAATGCTCCCGGCAAGTTCGTCCTGCGGAGTTGATGGGTCAAAACCGAAGGTTCCGGTAAACGCGGCTTTCTGTCGAAAAGCAACTGCAGGAAGCAACGCTGCCTGATTCTCTCGACGCAGGAAACGACCGGGTGTTCCGAAGTTACCAACGGCACTCTGTAGAGAGAGGTAAACCTGATCTCCCCGCAACCGAGTTGGTTTCGCGGCCGCGAATGGATGCTCACTGAGGTTGGAGCTGGCAGGAGCGAGTTGGCGTTGATATGCCTGAGTGTTCATGATGGTGCGGAACAGCCATTTGATATCGTAATTCGTTTCCGCAAATTGGCCCGCCAACAGGTCAAGCACTTCAGGATGAATGGTGCCTTTGGTCTCGCCCATATCATCGATTGGCATGGTGAATCCTTGACCAAGCAACTCGCTCCAAATGCGGTTGACGAAGGCTTTGGCGAACCAGGGGTTTGACTTGGAAGTGACGAATTGGGAAACGGCCTGGCGTCTGGCAAGATCGTCCATTCCGTGCGGCAGAGAGGGGCCTTCTGCTCCTTCAACAAAAAACGCAGGTTCGATGAGCGTTCCCTTGGATGAGGGGTTCTTCAGGTCAGGCATGTAATGTTCTGCTGTGCCGCGTCCTGGTTGCATCACAGCTTGCGCGAGTGCGGCGGTCAGTTCTTCGGTGTTGAGTTTGCTGTCTTTGTTCTTGTCGAACGTTTTCAGCAGATCATCAAACCGATTGGCGATTTGCCCCCGCGCTTCGTCTTTGCTGATGGCACCATCCCGGTTTCGGTCGAGACGGAACAGCAGAGTCCGAGGTTCCGGGCGATTTCCCAGTCTCGCTGCAGCGGCGTTCAACGATCCGATGTTGAAGGTTCGTTCTGTCCCGGAGTTATCGATTCGGAATGTCGTTCTGGTGAAATAAGCTGCCAATTCGTGGAACTGTTCACGCTTCCAGGGATCGGTAGGGTGGTCGTGGCAATTGGCGCAGTTCAATTGAATCCCGAGGAAAATACGTGGAACCTCCGAAGCAATTTCTTCCGGAACGCTGGCATGTGCAAAGAAGAGTGCGGTTTGACCGGACTCCCGGACATTTCCGGTTGCAGTCAGCAATTCGTGAGTGATTTCGCTCCATGGGCGATTGTTGTTGAGTTGCGTGGTCATCCATTGCTGGAAGATGGGACGCCCGATCTGCGAGCGTTGTTCTGTGGCACGCATGAAAATGACATCACTCCAGTAGCTCGCCCAGAGTTCACCAAAGGCAGGCTCTGCCAAGAGTTTGTCGATCAGTTCCGTCCGTTTGTTCTCGGCTGGGGAAAGGACAAACTTGGTTGTCTCGGAGGGCGGGGAGAGCGTTCCGAGGAGGTCGAGTCTGGCCCGACGAAGAAAATCTTCATCGCCAACAGGTCTCGTTGGGGTGATTCCGTCTTTGTCGAATTGCTGATTCAGCAGTCGATCAATTTCAGAGGCGGTTTGTGAAACGTCCGGACTTGCATCAGCGGCGAACGCAATGTCGAGCTGAAACGCAGGGAAGAAGATGGCGGCAGACGTTACGGCGCAGACGAAGAATGTGTTCATCCGGTTTCGCATGGAAATCCCCACCAGACCGTGTTTCTCTAAGTTTTGGGTCTCATGACTGAGATGGTTTCTGGTCATCGTAACCAGGTGGCCCGACTGTCATGACAGGGAGATTACAGACTGAGCTGAATCTGTTTTCTGGTCCCTTACTCAATCTAACCCGGCAGGAGAGATTTCGGGTTTCGGATTCTTTTCATTTTCTCTCAGAACCGCTGAAAGGAGCCGCGACAAGGTTATCACAGTCCCGCCAGGGGTGATGGGAACAGCCGAGAACACAGAGAGCAGATAGGAAGAAAGCCAGTCGATCCTGAGACGACTGGCTTTCTCGGTGTGGAGATGACCTGAAGGAATAGTGTTCAGGGGAACAGGGCAAAACAGTCAGGTAACGATTTCGGTATGAATCTGCATCCGGAAGGCCAGATCCTGCAGTTTCTGAATTGCCGAAAGCTGCAGTTGTCGGACCCGTTCTTTACTGAGTCCAACCCGTTCGGCGACGATTTTTAAAGTGGCTGATGGTTTGCCGTTGAGTCCAAACCGCTCGGTGAGAATGGTTTTTTCCCGCGGCGTCAAGCAGTCGTCGAATCGTTCGATGATTGCCGTGGCGAGTTTGGGGTCGAGCACCTCTTCTGGCGGGGCCGGCTGGTGAGCGTTCGACAAAACTTCTGTTGGAGAAAGAACTTCACGCTGCTGTCGTTTCTGCTTTCGCTGCATCAGTCGGTAGAGATGCCGTTGAATTGCATGCGTTGCATAAGTGCTGAACCGGAATCCTCGGGAGTAATCGAATTTGTCGATGGAGTTCACAAGGATCAGATTGCCTTCACTGATGAAATCGTCTCGATCCTGTTGCGAACTGGTGGTTTTGACCGCGATCGAAGTGACCAGTCGCAGATTGGCTTGCACCAACAGCTGGCGGGCCTCGTTGGCGAGCTTCATCAGGTTGTGAACGGAAGTTACGGCCGGGCTGCGATTCGTCCGTCCGCTTTGTTCCGTTGTCGCGAATTCCGGGAGGCGCCGACCTGATCGGGGAGGACGTGCCCCAGACTGAATCCGATTTGCGGCGTACTTGCAGAAGTTGAGTTGTCGAAAGAGGTAACGTTCGCCTTCTGGGGTCAGCAGTCCCCGATGATTCAGATTCATATTCTCAGGGAGGGCCAGATCGAGGTCGCCATTGGAGGCGTCTTCGTCTTGGTAGAGATTTTCTGGGACTTCGCTGAGAAGCTGATTGAGCGTCAGCGTTTTGAATTCGTCAGACGCGATGTACGTAATTGGCTGCCGACCAGTGCTAAGAACGTCGTGGGACAGAAGAAGCTGATGGCCGTCAATTCTCAAAGGCGCGATCATGTTTGTGCTCCAATTCGTTCAATTCATTCACCATGATGACGCTTTGAACGAATTTTGCAACCGAAAAAGCGGTCAAATCGTTCACTTGTGGCGTGTGTGAACGATTTGACTTCTCCGATTTGCATGAAAATGCCTGTTGAGGAGAGTGGGGGACTTCATTGCTAAACAATGGCAGCAGAACAATTTCCGGAGAAATTCGAGAGAAAATCTCATAAATTACTAAAGGAACGGATCAATCAAATTTGAAGATCCTTGAAATTTGTTGAGGGCGGGGGGATACTGAATTTCCCTGAGTTTGGCCCACTTGTCCTCAAGTCGGAACGATCGCATGCTGAAAACGAAAGATCTGGAGCAGTTCCGGGAATTGCTTCTCTCGCTGCAGGTTCGGTTACAGGGAGATGTTCAGACTCTATCTGTAAGTGCTTTGGGATCCTCTTCGGATTCGAAGAGCCCAACACACATGGCTGAACTTGGTACGGAAACGTACGAACAGGACTTCTCGCTCCGAATTATGGAGAGCGACCAGGAAGTCCTGAAGGAAATTCGCGATGCCCTGAAGCGAATCGATAATGGCGAATTCGGACTCTGTGAAGGCTGTGTCGAGTTAGGTCGCCCACCTTCAAAGTGTTGGATTCCCAAAACGCGTTTGAAGCATATCCCATATGCACGCAACTGCGTTAGTTGTGCTGAAAGCCTTGAACGTCAGTTTAGTTACTAAGTTTGCTAATAATTCGGTGCCGCTTTTCATCTGCTTGCGTTGCACGCTGTTCGATTTGAAGTGCAGTGTATTCCGCAGTGGATCAAGAGTCATCCGGAGCTTGAGAGCTGCAAGGCAACAGTCTGTTGAAGATTGATGAGTTTTGCCGCATTCAAATGTGTTTCGATGTTTCTCTGCTGCCAGATAACGATATTTGTGGTCCGTTGTGGTTCTGCTGCAACGGGTCATCCTTCCAGGACATGTGGTTTCACCGCATGTCCTTTTTTGTTGGAGATGAGACCAGTGATCTGATTGCATAACGTTATGATTCCAGAAACGGGCCCGGAGTTTTTGCTGGTGGATTTTCTGGCAAAGTAGGGTCTTTCTTCTGTGGAGAAGACCGTTGCGAGCCCAAGAGGAAGTCTGAATCTGCAACGTCCCTCTTGCGATTGGTTGAGATTGCAGGGGATGTGTAGTTACCGTGAAGAGATTACGGGAATGGAATTTCGGGAAACCGGTTGATTCCGTATACGCATCAGCGTTTCAAAACTGGGCAGAGATGGGGGTGAGATCCCTTGTTCATCTCTCGTTCTGCGATCCAACAGGGGCCTGTTTCCTTCGATGAAGTCCTGTTTCTGTAAGACAGATACCGCGACATCAATTCAGAAATCGCACTCATGACGACGAGCCTAAATCATTTGATTGCGACATTTCGCGAAGCGATTCAGCGCAGGCAGGCTGCTGAAGCGAACCTGCATTCTTTGAGTTCTGGGCAAGATCAACAAGAGGTCTTACTTCGAAAACAGTTAAACGAACTTGTGCGATACCGTGATGGACAGATCGCGGAAATTTCGACGAAATACGAAGAAGACTACACCACGGTTGATGCAGATTATGCGGACCGGATTGCAGCGTCTGAAGCAGCTCACCGTCGTCGTTCGCAGGAAATCAGCAGCGTTGCAAATCAGGCGTTTGCAGAACTGGAGAAGCAGAAGAGTGACAGCACCTGGGTTGTCACTTCCGTGATGGATGATACGGCAATCGACAGTCCGGTCCGTGAATACGAGCGATTCAAAACGGTCCTGTTGAAGTCCCGGGAAGAGGTGATTCAAGAACAGGCGACCCTGAATGATCTCGTGACGAAAGCTGTGGAAGAACGTGGGGCCACGAGAGAAGCCATCGGTAATTTTGGGCGTCCGCCTGCGGATCGTGATGAGGCCGCCGCCCGATTCGCAACTGCAACGGCAGGGACACGTGAGACGTTAAAATTGCTCAACCGACTGCTGCTGCCTCAGCTTTTTCGTGGGTTTCGCCCGCTCGCGCTTTTTGCTGTGCTTGCCTGTGTCGTGGGATTGCCGGTCTTTTTGTTCGCTGATCCGCAAATTGCCGGTGTTGCCGGGTCAAGAACCGAAACGATGTGGATCGTTGTCTCGCTCATTGCAGGGGCCATTGGGGCACTACTGATCACGCTGGTTCTGTTTACATTGTCTTCCATGCGGCAGTCGGAAGTGATTCGGCACCTGCAAGAGAAGATGACAGAAGTTGATTGGGTTCATCATCACTGGTTGCGATTTGCTAAAGAGCAGTTAGCGCAACGTCAGAAAGAGTTCGAAACTTTTCAGAAACTTGTTGAACGTGATCGCAAACAGTCCTTGCGTCGCTATGAAGCCGCTCATCTGGAAGGTCTTCAGCAGATTGAACGGCAACGTGATCAAGCCTGGGCGGAAGAGGAAGCACGCTATCGCACCGAGCAGCAGAGCCTGCAGTCAGAACGGCAGGGAATGCTGGGGCAGATGCAGAGTGCAATTGCGGAAACACTGCAGTCGATTCAACAGCACTGGGCAGGAGAGATCGAACGATTGCAGGCAGAGATTGAGCAACTTGCGGCGAATCGGCGACGGACTCAGTTGGAGCAGTCCTCTCGGATGAGAGCAGACTGGACGCAGGCGACGCTGCAGTTCGAGGGAGCGATTCAATCGGCAAGGCAGATTGACCGTGATCTGTTTCCTGAATGGAAATCTTTTCTGGAACATCCTTGGAAGCCGCCGGTTGAGATTCCAGCGGCGATTCGATTGGGAGACTACAAACTCGATTTAAGTGATTGGGATGGTGCTAATCCCGACGATGCACGTCTCGCCTTAAAGAAGACGCAATACACCTATCCTTTGGAGCTTCCGTTTCCTGAAGCGGCCTCTGTGTTATTTGCCTCGCCAAACCCTGTCGCTCGTGAGCAGGCGATTACCGGTTTGCAGACCTTGATGCTGAGGCTGTTGGCATTGCTTCCCCCGGGAAAGATCCGTTTTACGATTATCGATCCGGTTGGGCTCGGAGAGAGTTTTGGCGGGTTCATGCATCTCACTGATTATGATGAAATGCTTGTGACAAGCCGCATCTGGACCGAGACAAATCAGATTGAAAAGCGGCTCGAAGATCTGACCGAGCATATGGAGAATATTCTGCAGAAATATCTCCGGAATGAGTTTCAGACGATCGAAGAATATAACAAGTCAGCCGGAGAGGTCGCGGAGCCTTATCATTTTCTGGTGATTAGTGATTTCCCTGCCAAGTTCAGTGAAATTGCTGCCAGACGTTTAGTCAGCGTCATTAACAGTGGCCCGCGATGCGGTGTCTATACGTTAATGAATTATGATCCAGGCAAGATGCTGCCGAATAACTTCAGTCTGTCTGATGTTGATGCGAAGATGACGAAGTTTGTCTGGAAAGAATCCGCATTCTCTGTTGCGAATCCAGAGCTTGGACAATTACCGATTTCGATAGACGAGGTTCCACCGCCAGAGGACTTCACCGCAATTGTGAAAATGGTTGGCGAAGCATCGAAAGATGCTCGCAAAGTTGAAGTCTCGTTTGCTCGAATTACCCCGCGCCCTGAAGAGATCTGGCAGGGTGACAGTCGCTCTGAGGTCGTGATTCCGCTGGGGAGGGCAGGGGCCACCAAGTTACAGATGATGCGGATCGGAAAAGGGACTTCCCAACACATGCTCGTCGCCGGGAAAACCGGGTCCGGGAAGTCGACGTTCCTCCATATTCTGATTACCAACCTGTCTTTATATTACAGTCCGGATGAGGTCAATTTCTTTCTGATCGACTTTAAGAAGGGGGTTGAGTTCAAGGATTACGCAACGAAGCACCTTCCGCATGCTCAGGTGATCGCTGTTGAAAGTGATCGTGAGTTTGGTGTCAGTGCGTTGCAGCGTCTTGGAGACATTCTGCAGGAACGGGGAGAATTGTTTCGACGCCATGGCGTGCAGGATATTGCTGGCTTCCGCAATACGACGGGGCAGACGATGCCGCGGATCTTTCTGGTCATCGACGAGTTTCAGGAGTTCTTCGTTGAAGATGACAAGATTGGTCAGAATGCCACGCTGTTGCTCGACCGTCTGGTGCGTCAAGGTCGTGCGTTTGGAATTCATGTCATTCTCGGATCTCAAACGCTCGGTGGGGCCTACTCGCTGGCAAGAAGCACCTTGGGACAGGTTGCGATTCGTGTCGCGTTGCAGTGCAGCGAAGCGGATGCGCATTTGATTTTGAGTGAAGAGAACTCTGCTGCGCGACTGCTGACCCGGCCAGGGGAAGCAATCTACAACGACGCCAACGGCATGATGGAGGGGAATCATCCGTTTCAGATTGCCTGGATTTCTGACGAGCAGCGCGAGCAGGCGATGGAGACGATGCAGGGGCTGATCCGCCAGCAGAAACGGTCCGTTGAACCGGCGATTGTATTCGAAGGCAACATTCCTTCCGACTTGCGACTGAACCGCCGAGTGAAGGACCTGATTGACCAATACGCCAATCGGGAATCTGCAATCCCGTCACCAACGATCTGGCTGGGGGATGCTGTTGAAATTGCTCCGGCCACCGCGTTGAAGTTCCATCGCCAGAATGGAAACAATCTTCTGCTTGTCGGGCAGGATGCAGACGCTGCTCAAGGGGTCATGGTTGCCTCGTTGATCTCCCTCGTTGCTTCGTTATCTCCGCAGCAGGAGGAGAATTCCCTGTTTGTGATGGATGGGAGCCATGTCGGTTCGCCAGAAGCAGATGTCTGGAGTCAGGTTGCCAATGAGTTCGAATCGAATGTGCGGCTGATCAATCAGAAAGAGGCTCCGATTTTGATGCAGGCTCTGAGTGCAGAGTTGCAACAGCGGGAAGAATCTTCTCAGACAAATGCTCCGCCGCTCTTTTTGTTCGTCTTTAATATCGCTAGATTCCGCGACCTGCGAAAAGTGGAAGATGATTTCGGGATGAGTAGCTTCGGCATGGGCAGCAGCGAACCAAAACCTGCCGAGCCAGGGAAACTCTTTGCCGACTTACTGACCCGTGGCCCAGCGGTCGGCATTCACGTCATTGTCTGGTGTGACTCATATAACAATGTGGAACGCTGGTTCTCACGGCAGACGCTCCGCGAACTGGAGATGAGGGTCGTATTCCAGATGAATGCGTCTGATTCCAGCAATTTGATCGACTCACCAGCCGCCTCTCGACTGGGAACGCACCGTGCTTTGCTGTATCGCGAAGAGACTGGAACGACGGAGAAATTCCGCCCTTATGGAGTTCCTGCTTTCGAATGGTTACAGCAGGTCAAACGGCGGATGCAGAATCAGGAAGGGGGCGAATCGGAATCCGATCTCGAAGAGTTCACGATCCTGTAGACCGTGCCGGTTTATCCAAGGACCGCGCTGTGGTCTTCTTGTGAAAAGATAGGGCAGGGGAAGCTCCGAATGAAGCCGGAGTTACCAGGGAGCTTCCATCAATCCGACAATCTGTCGAGCCATTTGCGTGACGGCTTCCTGAGTTGCGGTCTGCATCGATTGACCGGTTTCTGGAGCGAAGGTCACGTTAATGACAGACT
>JBEBTF010000029.1:0-29766 GCA_040393865.1 Planctomicrobium piriforme
CCGCCCATACCACCCATCATGCCGCCGCCGAGGGGTTGCAGGTCAACGAGTTCGCCAAGTGGATAGATACGAGGACGCAGTTCGGTGTCAGCCTTAACTTTGGTCGTGATCTTCAAGACTTCGTCCTGAATCACATAGGTCAGGTCAAACTTCTCCAGCATCAGCTTCAAGGCACTGCGAAGTTTGATACCAGACAGCACCAGCGAAATTTCTTCTTCACCAGTCAAACCTTCTGCTTCGAGAGCAGGAGTATCGACGATGATCGGAATTCCATGCTGTTGAGAGATGTACTGAACAACGTCAGACAAAGGGTTCGCTGGGAACTCGACGGATGTGATCTCGTTCAGAGCGTTGTGAATCTTCTCTTCGTTCTTGCTGCTGAACTGGAGGTCCATAGACTTCCATTTCTGTCGCATTTCGGTAATCGCCCACCATTCTTCAGCAGATGGATAGCGAACTGCGGGGCTGTCCGGGAACGGAACGTGTGCCAGTTCAACCTGGTGCAGCACTTCCAGCAACCGGTCCGAACGGAGAGCACGAAGTCGGGCTGCTTTATCAACCTGACCAGCAGCTTCAGTTGTGAAGACTTCCGCAATACCAATCGCAGTCCCTGGGTAGGAATCGAGAATCATACGAGCCTGCTCTTCAGCAGATTCATAAGCTTCCGGTTCCCCTTGTTGAGCTTCTGCCATCAAGGCACGAATACGGTCCACCATCTGAACGAGTTGCAGATCACGTTCTGTTGCGAAGTCAATCAACCGGGCTGAAACTTCAGCTTCTGCCGCGAGCTTTTGACGTTCCTGAGCGATTGCGTCGTACTGGGCACGACGAGCACGAACTTCCTGCAGGTTGTTATTCACGAGACGGAGCAGATTGTTCCGAAGATCCGGAGCAATATCTGTCGCGGATTTCACGGTAGCGCGAGTGCGGTTCAACAAGTCCTCGGCCTGAGCACCGAGAGCATTATCAACCATGCGGTTCGCTTCTTGAATCTGCAACTCAACCTGACGTTGCAGCTTCTGGCCTTTGGCCTGAACCAGAGACTCATAGCTTTCAATATTGCCTGCCGCAGGAGGCAGTTCTCGTCCCCGCAGAGCGTCTTCAACGGCTGGTGCCGGTGCTGGAGGAGTTTCCAGAGCAGGTGCTGGCTTTGGAGCTTCTTCCGCCTGAGCGAGAAGCCCTTTAGTTCCCATTTTCGATTTTGCAACAAGTGACTCACCATCAGCACTTGCTGGATCGAGGCTGGTCAACATCGTGCCGAGGTGTTCTGCCTTCTTGAAAGCTCCCTTGGAAAGAGCAGCTTCCCCTTCAGCCGAAACCTGAGAAACGTAGTCTTCGAAGGACTGATGGGCATAACTCACCATCCAGTCGCCAGCGAAGCCGAGGGCAACCCCGTCAGTTGCCTTGCCGTCATTCCAGAAATGGGACAGGAAGGTATTTCCGGTCGTGCGTTCGGCCTGAGGCAGTGTGTAAGTCACGTCACCGGAGGTTTGATTCACCTTACCGGAGATGGTGATTTTTGTTCCGGCATTCACTGCACCGGAGAGCAGATAAACGGTCTCACGATCAGCTCGCATTGGAAGCGGACGCTGTGGCATCAGCTCAATTGCGTCGGAATCGACACTGACCGCTGTTGGATAAAAGACCTGGCGACGACTTGCATCGGCCAGAACCTGAGCGATCTCTTCAGCCGGACGAGCTTTGTTTTCCCAGTCATCATGGGTCACAAATCCGCCAGTCTCTTCACCCAGAATCCCGAGGAGACGCAAATCTGTGCTTGAGCCGACGGCAAAGCTATGCACAGGAATCTGCCGTTCACGAAGGCCAGTTGTCAGTGCCTTGAGTTCTTCTGGCTGGAAGAGGTGAGCGACGCTCATGCCGTCACCAATAATCAGGATCGATCCTGTCTGCTTGCCTTCCAGTTGCTTTGACGCAGCCTGAAGTGCCGCCGAGAGATTAGACGCCCCGGCTGGGAACCGCTTTGAAACGTTCGCAGTGACTTCGGTCAGAGCACTGGCCGGTGCCACGAAGTCCGCGGTCAGTGGAGAAACGTTGACATCATATGCCAACACACTGACTCGATCATTCGCTGGCAGTTTTTTCAGAAAGTTCTGGAGAACCTGCAGCCCCATCTGGCGGTGCTCTCCCACCTGACTGGCAGAGGTGTCAAGCAGCACAACGTGTGTCACGGCATCGTGAACAGGCAGTGTCAACTCATATGGCAGCGACACAGCCCCGATCTGCGAGCCTTCTGGAGACTGATACGTCCGGATAACGACGTCGGCACCCCAGACGGTATTTGCCATCATTAATCCGCCAACAGCAGCCGGAAACCAGGCGCGGGCAGACTTCCATCGGTTTAACATTTCATGTTCTCCGGGATTACGTCGTTGCTTCCAGAACAGGAAGCCAATGTTGACCATCGGAAAAAGGGGCTTTGCCGTAGCGGTGAAGTCACAATTTCCCGAGGATTCAGGTCGTATGTTATCTGGGACGATCAATTCGTTATATCAAATTCCGGGAAAGATTCCCCTTCCCCTGCAGACTACCGACACACTCCGGTATCACCCGCATTGCCCTTTAGTACGGAACGGCATAATCAATGCAATCCGTATTTCGTTGGAAGGTGCCAGGTTACTCTGCCCGTTCAATATACTTCACACGATCTGCAAAGGTCTGTTGCAATCGTGCTTTCGAGTACATTCGCACAACTTCGTTGTTGTACATGATCTGCCCGTGCTCGTTCGTGCTGATCAGTGGCTGAATTTCCGGAAGCGCACGACCGGCGTAAAGAGCAGCGAATGTCTCTGGATCAACACCGCGACCAGATTCCAGATCAGTCTTTGCATTACCCCCACCGGTCAGAATGAGATACGCATTCAGACCGTCAGTCACCGTTTCATAACGGTTGCTGCTTTCCAAGGCTTCCTTGGCGTCAACCAGACGGCGGTAAGCCTCGTGAATTTTCGCGGCGGCTGGATCTTTGCCTTCTTCCTGAGCGGTCACGGAACGCAGCGAAAGGTGCCCATTGCCGCAAAGATAGCCGAAACCGAAGATCAGGGCGGCACCAGCAAGGGAACGTGCAAAACGCATACTTTCACTTTCGCTGTCGTTAGGAGACGGAGACTGCAGGTTGCAGTTGATCGGCCATAGTTGGCCTCGGCGGAGTCACCGGAACCGGAGCCCATTCATTTTGACTGGAATCTCCATCTTCAGGTGTTGACCGCATTACGTTCAACTGTTCGAGGCATTCTCCAACTTCAAAATCGCGTTTCTTAATGTGGAATGTCCCAGATTCACGGGTTAAAACGATTCGTTTCAGCGGATCGAGAACCCTGTCAAAGAGACTTATTCCATTTATTTTATTCAGCAACCAATCCCGTACGTCGGGACCTTTCCAACAATAACCTGTGAATTCGCTGTGAATGTCCCGGAGTTCTAATTTTCAGGCGGCCTGTTTTGATTCCGGATGATTCTGCGACGATTTGCCATCAAAATCTTCTCGGCCTGACTTGGTCCCGGAAGCTTCCACGCGAGAGATTTGCCGCTGACTCAGCCCGCTTGTATAGAAGCTGAGTGAAAGGACTCCCCATCCGGCCAAGAGGCCTCCCAGGCAAATCACAATTGCCTGTTGATCATTGGACAATTGCTGTAGCCACGCCATTTGCTACTCCGCAAAGGCCACAAAATCGTTGCGACCTCTACCTACTCTCGATCTTCGTTTTTTTCAGAGCAGAATCAAGCACTTTATCGCCAGCTGCCCTGTCTTCAGTAGCCTCAATCCACAATTCTTGAGCCCCAATTCCCCAGATCAGAATCAAATCCGGTTCCTGGCCATGTCCAGCACTGCGTCTTGAGACAATTACGTCGTCTTCTGTTTCGGTTCGTGTCGACACGAAGATCGAATCGAAGTTGCGTTACGCCTGCAGGGAAATGCAAAACGCGCTTGCTGTGCATCTCAGCCAGAGAAATGCGATTGTGACGATTGCAAGGATTGCGAAAATTCGTACGAATTTCCAACAATCCCTGCGGTAGTCTCGTTCCAGTTCTCCGGTTTATCGAAAATAGAGAATGCAAGCCGAAATACGGAACGATCCACAAAGACGGCCCTCGCATCGCAGCGAGGATTCAGAATTGAATGCATCGGCTTTGAAACCTGGCAAGTAATTCCCTACACTGAGCCTCCCCCGGGAGATGGAAGGCTATCTCCCGCACGGTGGAACCATGTGAACCAGGTCAGGCGGGAAACCGAGCAGCCTTTAGCATCGCGTTACCAGGTGTGCCGGGAGATAGCCTTCTGTTCCTCGGGCTTTTTCATGCGCACTGTTCGATGACCACCACGCGGTTATCAGAAAACAGACTCTTCGGGCACATCGCTTCGCCCGCAACCATTTCAGCATCTGAGAAATTGGGAAATCACCCTTTATCTAAATTCTCTTGCGCGTGAATCTACTCTCGATATGATGCCGTTGAGAATTGCGAGCTGGCCACACATGCTTCGGCCTGTTCTCAATATCCGTCGGCCAAGTCCGTCATTGCAGTATCAGTTTCGATCCCACAGAAAAGTTCACAGGCCAGACGTCATCTGGCGGAGTCGTTCAAATGATCATTCGTCCGAGTCGGGTTGTGCAGAACTTGCGTAACGGAATCCCAACACTGGGCGTTGCGTTGCAGTATTCTGAAGGCGGGATCTTCGAAATGGTCAGCCTGATGGGATTTCAGGCAATCTGGCTCGATCTGGAACACCATTCCGCCAGCATCGAAACCGCTGGAAACCTGATTCGTGCGGCTCGCGTCGGCGGAACAGACGTGATTGCTCGTCCCGGTAAAGGTGAGTTCATGCGAATTGGCCGTCTCCTGGAGCTTGGAGCCAGTGGGATCATGTACCCTCGCTGCGATTCTGCTGCGGAAGCGGCTGAAGTCGTGAAATGGTCGAAATTCGCTCCCATCGGAAAACGAGGGTTTGACGGAAGCGGTCCAGACGTCCCCTACCTCTTTACGCCTATGAAGGAGTATGTGCAGGAGGCAAACGAGAACACCTACGTCATCATTCAAATTGAAGAACAAGCCTCACTGAATGAAGTCGAGAAAATTCTGGCAGTTCCCGGAGTCGACATGGTCATGCTTGGGCCTGCCGATTTTTCAGTCCTTTCCGGAATCCCTGGCGAATTTGGGCACCCCAGCATTCGCGCCGCCATCGAACGGATTTCGCAGGCAGCGAAAAACGCAGGCAAAAACTGGGCAGCAACCTGCGGGTCACTGGAAATTGCGAAGAGCTACTTTGCGATGGGTTGCAAACTCGCGTTTCATGGATGCGACTTTGTCTTCGTTCAGCAAGGTTTCTCTCAACTCAGAAAGTCAGCCGAGGAAGTCCTTGGAATGCAGCTCGAATCCAACTTGCTTGGCCAACAAAAGAGCTATCTGAAGCAAAACTAGACCGTATCGGTCTATCATGTGGCCGCGCAGCAGCCTTCTCAATAGGAGAAACGCTGAATCCCGCGTGCCAGATTCGTCACATGATTTCTGGAAGTGCTCTACCGAGTTCCCGCGCAGCGGCCGTTTCGATTGATTAAAAGATCAGAGCCCCGTCCATTCCGACGGGGCTCTTCGTATTTCAATGCAAACTTGTCTCGCTTGCCAAGGAGATCACTGCGTCTGAATCGAAATCTTTCGCGGCTTAGCGCGTGGGATTCGAGGCAGCACGACTTCAAGGACACCATTGTTCAACTTGGCTGAGATATTCTCGTGATCAACGTCATCGCTCAGAATAAACGAGCGAAGGAAGTCTCCGATATGGTACTCCTGATGAATCAATTCAGCTCCATCGGGGACAGTTGAACTGACCCGACCGAACAGAGTGAGACGGTTATCCTGTACTTGCAGTTCAAGTCCTTCTGCCGTCACTCCCGGAAGGTCGGCACGCAGCACGAGCCCCTGTTCATTCTCAAAAATATCGATGAGCGGTGTGCGCACCCAACGTTCTGGAGCAGGTTCACCTGAGCGTTGCAGCATATCATCTGGCTGACGTGAATCGGCTGACATGTTGATTACTCGGCGTTGGAGGGAGTCTCTGGTGCGGAAGTGGAATTATTCAGCTTGATCTGACGCGGTGCCGTTGCTGGCAGCTTCGGCAAATGGACGCGAAGCAGGCCATTCGTCAGCTCGGCATGAATCCGGGATTCATCGACCCGTTCAGGCAAGGCAACTGTTCGTTCCCACTTCCCACTTGCCCGTTCACTACGACGAAAGGAATCCGCAGGAATCTCCGCCTGTGGCGATCTGGTTCCTCGAAGAATCAACTTCCCCTCGGCAACCTGAATATCAAGATCTTTCACATCACAGCCGGGCAGTTCTGCAGTGATTTGATAGGCATCTGGAGTTGCGAAGACGTTCAACGCCGGGAACGGACGCCCCAGACGAAGGCCCTCGATTGCGACCTCCATGCTCTTCATCCACCGATCCATCTCCCGTTCCAGATCGGGTAACGCATGAAGCGGATTTCCCCAACGAAAGACAGCCATGGATTTCCCCGATACCAGCTTTGCCCAATTTCAAAATGAAATACGTGCGACACGAGAACTCGCCCTCGCGTGAGTGATTCAACAAATCACCAAACGACGACTTCAATGAATTACGCGGCACTATAAAAAGAGCCAACACTGCAACCAATGCAAATTTTGCGCCGGTAGAGAAACAAGAAACACCGTATCGCCATAAACCATTTTAACATAAGCAATATCAGCGAATTAGCACTTTGGAATAATGCAGCCATCTTCCCGATTCCATCTGTCGATATGGCAGCTCTACGATACGTGATTGACCGAATGTCGAGCCAATGTGCCGACAGATGCGCCATACCGATTACTGTTGGGCGAGCGACTGCACCAAAGGAGCCAACCGTTTCATGGCTTCTTCATACCCCACCTGAGGCGAATATCCAAAATCCTGCTGAGCATTGTGGACAGAATAGGTGTGAGACTGGCTGAGTTGTGACGCCAGGAAGCGGGTCATTGGAGGTTCGTCCGACTTCCGAAGCACTGTATAGACCCCCTCGCAAACAGCTCCAATCCCCCATGCAACTGACGCGGGAATCGATCGTGATACCGGAGGAAGTCCACCAAGCGCCAGAATCTGATTCACCCAATCCCAGATCTTCACAGGCTCAGGTTCGTTGATGAAATAGGCTTTTCCTGCACACGGGGCTCCTGCCATCAACGCGTCATGTGCCTGAAGATGGGCCGCTGCGGTATTTTCAACGTACGACATCGAGACAACGTTCTCTCCGTTTCCAACTCGAACAAGTCGCCCAGCTTTCGCTCGTTGAACAAGTCTCGGGATGAGATGATTGTCTCTTGGTCCCCAGATCAGATGCGGACGTAATGCCACGGTTTGCAATCCCCCTGACGAATTCGCTTGCAAAACCGCCTTCTCGGCAAGTGCTTTGGAATGGGGATAATGGCACATGTACGTCGCAGGATATGGCAGACTTTCGTTGGCATTCAGGTGTGGGCGTCCGTCATAAACGACGCTGGGTGAACTCGTGTAGATCAGCCGCTTCACACCAAATTTTTGACACGCACTGATGATGTTCTGAGTTCCGACTGTGTTCGTCTGATAGTAGTGATCCCAAGTTCCCCAAATCCCAGGGACTGCCGCAACATGGAAAACGGCTTCGACTCCTTGAACGGTGTTTTCGACATCGGATAATTTCGCAAGGTTTCCCTGTCGAACATCGACATTGGCCTTCTGTAACTCTGGGTAAGCTCCTCTGGCAAAGATACGAACCTGATCACCGCGAGCCTGTAGTTGCTCGACGAGATACCGGCCAAGGAATCCGCCTCCTCCTGTTACAAGAACTTGCATCCCAATTGATCCAATCAATCCCAGCCAAAAGTTAATGACGTAACACGCAGGTGAGGCAATCAGGCGAGTTCATAAAGACTCCCACCTGCGTTCAGATTTTTAAGCGACCATTTGTCTGTCAGTCAGCTTATCCTTGCACTCGCTTCATCCAGAGACATCGTAAGCCGCATCCACCGACTCAAGCAATCAAGCAAGGGGTTGGGAATGCGGCTTCTAAAATGTCCGGCCAAGTCAAAGGGAACCGGATGATTTTCAGGCTATTTGTTGAATTTCATTGAGTAGACATCTGCCTTGTCTAACAGAAACCGGAGACGAATCGGCTGGCCGGCCAGTTTGGAAACGTCAGAACCGGAAGACCATTTGACGATGCCATCAATCTCATCGCCGGTCAGAGCCACTGAATCCTTGGCAGTAAAACCTGGGACTGCTTCCCCTTTGGCGTTCTGAATTTCAACTTTCACACTTCCGTCCTTGGGAGCGGCATAATTGAGAGTGAGTTCTTTTCCTGAGAACTGAATTGGTTTCGTCAGCACTTCGCCTGAGCCATTCGAGTGGAGCGAAACGAACCCGTCTGTTCGGAACGTGAACTGACGCACACGACTCCCCGGGCCAGCGTAGTACGCTTCTGTCGCAAACACAGAGATCTCACGATCCTGCCCCGGCACTTGAATTAAACCATGAGCCATGTAATTACTCCGGTTCCCATCCCGATCTTTGGGAGCAGTGATGGGAATCAATGGTTCCGACCAACGGTGAAAAGTCTTTCCGTCTCGACTCGTCATGAGGATCGGTTCGACCTGTTGAGTTCGTGCCTGATAACGCGTCGGGAATCCAATGTAGAGCTGGGGAGCACGGAAATAGGTACGAATGGCGTTCGTATACAACTGCTCTTCAGGAACGTCGTTGTACTTCAGGTAACTCACTTCTGACCAATTCAGAAAGTCATCACTCGTTGACACCTTGATGTCGCGAATTTTCTTAGGACCTCTGAAGTCACGAAAATAGCTGACGTAGCTCTTACGATTCGGGTCCCAGAAAGCAAGGTTCTGCGAATCGAAGTAGCCGTCTGTCAACACAGGCTCTGGTCGAATGAGCGTCCAGTGAATTCCATCTGGTGAACGGAATGCCTTCAGACCTGATTTTTCACCAGCGAGGGCTTTGTATCGCGCATCTGACGGGCAGTTGGGGTTCAGGTCTTTAAACGGAGTGAAGTTGTGAGTGACATGATCATGGATTTTGCTCGTCCAGTTCGGGTCACGCCAGATGATGTTGTTTTCTTTAGAGCCATTGAATTCAAACAAACCCAACTTTGGCTTCACCCAATGAATGCCGTCTTTACTCTCCGCATAACAGACGACTTCATGTGTGACCTTCCCTGTGAAATGGGCACCACGGTAATAAGCTCGAATTCGATCATCATCCTGAATGAAGGTGTAATAACCTGAAATATTCCCTTCCCATGGTGCATCACATGTCAGGACAACTTCGCGAGCCTCTGGAAAGTGGGGCTTAAGCTCTGCTGATGTCAGCGTCTCGATCAGAGCGTCATCGATGAAGAGTTCGCGACGATCTCCGACATCCTGAACCGATGTCGTCGAGGAGGAAGTTTGAGGAGCATCTTCCGCCTGAACCATCCCGGTTCCAAAACTCCAGCCTGCCAGCAGAGTTATTGCCAGTCCAAACACTCGTCGCATGGTCTCTCCTCTGAAATGCATTTGCCAAAGGACGTACGATTCGAGGCCGACCCGGTCCGCCATGAATCGCATTGGAGTGTATCAATGCGTTGCAAGACTCTCTATTCAAGCAGTCGATCAGATGGAGAAAAGATCGAGAAGAGAGTTCAGGAAGTCCCAAAAGACAATGAGCAGGAGCCAAGTGAATCACCTGCCCCCTGCTCATTGAGTATGTTGATCTAAACTGAATTATTTTTTCTCGAAGCGAGGATCACCGTTGTCAGGTGTCAGTGTCGCATTCCAGTCGAGAACAAGTTTGGCGAGTCGCTGTGTGATTTCAGGATGGTCCGCAGCAACATTGGCCGTTTCCGACTGATCCTGAAGCAGATCGTAGAGCTGCTGGGAACTCCCGTCATAGTTTACATAGAACTTCCATTTCCCGTCGCGAACAGCAAGGTCAGGGTTCTTTTCTTCCTGGTTCCCTGGCCGGTCAGGAGGTCGACGCCACATCTGGGGGGAGACTCTTCCGGTCTTTGATTTTCCAATCAGTGTTGTCGTGACGTCTTCACCATCGAACTGAACGCCTTCAGGAACAGGGGTTCCGGTCAGCGTGTAGATTGAACGATTCAGGTCGAGAGTAGAGAGCGCCGATTCGTTGTTGACTTGATTGATGGCTGACTCGTCAAGGAGTCCCGGTGCCCAGACAATGAGAGGCGACCGAACTCCCCCTTCAAACAGCCAGCCTTTTTGACCGCGCAGGCCATTGGAAGTTCCTGCCCCCGGTTCCGGACCGTTATCCGAAGCGAATAGAATGATCGTGTTATCTCGGAGCTGTTTGTCATTTCGAATGCGGTCAAACAGAACTCCTAATTGCTGATCCATTTCGGCAAGCACGGAGCAATACAGCTCGCGTTTGGTTGTTCCATTCGCTATCCGAGCTTCCTTCGATGGGAAGAACGGACTGTGAACATCGTCCGGCCAAAGGTTCACGTAAAACGGGGTGTTGTCCTTTTGTGCCGCGTCAATGAAGTCAATTGCTCCCTTTACGAACAACGACGTCACGACGGCACGATCTGCCCATTGAATCTCCCCGCGTCCGAGATTATCGGAGCCAAGCGCGTGCTTCTGAGCGGGACGACCATCATAGGCGTCCTTCAACGGCAAAACGCGAGGACCGAGTCCTTCAAAGTTCGTCAGACTCGCTCGAAAGCCGTACTCGGAAATCAACGGAGCTTCGCCAACATCCCGTTGACCTCCCATGTGCCACTTGCCGAAATGCCCTGTCGCATACCCAGCTTTCTGCAACTCCCGTGCAAGCATCGGAGCTGACGGATCAAGCCATTGAGCAACACCTCGTTCGTGATTCTGTTTACGGTTGGATAGAAACGAAGTCACCTGCCACCGTTGAGGGTACTGACCAGTAGAGAGAGCGACTCGCGATGGCGAGCAGATCGGTGAGGCAACGTAGAATCGATTGAAACGAGTTCCTTCTGAGGCCAGACGATCGATGTTTGGAGTCTGTACGTCTTTCCCGCCAAAGCAGGAGAGATCACTCCACCCCATGTCGTCAACAAAAACAACGACAACGTTTGGTGAAGATCGTTTCTCGGACGAAAGCAGCTTCGGTGTTCCAAAGACGGTCAGTGAATCGCCAGTCTCTTTGATCCACTGATCCAGAGCGCCACGAAGTTGTGCAAGGCGTTCAGCATTTGCTTGGTCATCTGCCAGATTCTTCTGCTCGTAAGGATCGTCGGAAAGACGATACAACTCCTCTGCTGGTCGTTGCTGATAACGCAGAACTTTGGTCTGTGCGTCTGGATTCTTCTTTGCTGCCTCTAACCAGTCGGTCCAGTATCCCGTGTCCTTTTGAACCGTGGTGACGTGGCTGGTGTACCGGAATTCTGGATGGATGTTGCGAATGTACTTCCATCCATCGTTCGTCGTAATCGCTCGGATCGGATAAACGTTGTTGTTTCCGTCTCCGCTGTGCGTGGTGAAAATCTGGTCTCGATGTGTCTGAGATTTCCCGAGCAGAACTGGCAGAAATGAGCGTCCGTCGATGTCCTTAGGAACTGGGCCGCCGGCAACATCGACAAGAGTTGGCAGAATGTCGATCCAGGAGACCATTGCATCGGTGCGAGTTCCTTCTGCAATCCGCCCCTTCCAACTGACGATTAACGGAGTATGGATCCCGTCTTCATAAAGGTTCCACTTCCCAAATGGCCATTGAGCACCATGGTCGCTTGTGTGCAGAAAGAATGTATCATCCCCCAGCTTTTTGCGCATTGCGTCGAAAACATCGCCTAACTCGTTGTCCATATTGCGAACAGCGGCATGATACTGTGCGCGTCGGTCACGAGTGACAGGGCTATCAACGTGGTTGGGAGGAATGACCTGATCCTCAGGCTTCAAACCACCAGCGTTTTTAGGCCATGGAACGTGCGGCCAGTTTGTGCCAACAAACAACACAAGCGGCCGGGCGCTCTCACGTGTTTCCAGCCATTCGATTGCTTTCGGAATCGCGATGTCCTCGTGATATCCGTGGTGACGTGCGACGTCGAAATCCCACTCTGGTGTTTGGCCGTAGTGCCCGACTTTACCAAACGACACGACTTCATAACCAAGTTCATGGAAGTAAGTCGGGAGCTTCTTGACGTTACTATGAACTCGCGAATGATTGGCTTCTGAACCGTTCCGCTGAGGGTACATTCCGCTCAACAATGCAGCGCGACTCGGTGCACACGACGATGACATAACATAGGCACGATTGAAGGTCATCCCTGCCTGGGCAACTCGCTCCATATTCGGAGTCTGGATATCAGTCGAGCCATAGACTGAAGAGTCACGCCAAGTGTGGTCGTCTGAAAGGAAGACGACGATATTGGGGCGTTTCACATTTGGATCAAGCGGTGGCAACTCTCGCTTGAACTCTTTTGTTTGAATGTCGAGTGCTTCGATTGTTCCATTGAACTTATTCGGAGAGTTGAAACTGCCGACTTCTTTCCCGACGCTCTGTCCAACGGTGAACCCCGCGGCAGGTTGTCCGGCAACAAGATTGTTTCCGGGAAGTTCAACAACCTTTTCTCCGTTGACGAACAACTGAGACTTATCGCGGAACAGTTTCGCAACGATGTCCGCCTGGCCTTGAACTGCCCTCGGAGACTTCAACTCAGTGAGGCGTCCAGAGCTACGCACAGAAAAGACGGGGTAACCATCGGCGAACCAAAGGGCGTAACCAAACTTGGCTCCCCCATGAGCGAAGACGACACCGTTCAGAGCGTCCCCGGTCACCTTCGCCGTGACTGTGATCTCCCGCTGTTGAACGACAGGCGGGTTTTCAATGAATTGTTCGCCGACCTTTTTGCCAGGCGCTGGATCAGCAAATGACGTACTGACCAAAGCAGTGAATGCAACCATCAAGGCGCAGCATCGCGAAATGCAAGTAGTGACTCGCACAAATTCCTCCTGAAATAAACCGACATCTGAAGAATTTGCCAGCAAATCGCGACATTTCACTGGCACCGTTAGTTTAGCACCCAAACTCCGTTTGCTCCACCGGGTGACGCCCACCTGCCGTCTCATCCGGTCAATTCCAGGATCAATCAATCTGTATCAATCAACCAATGCAGGTCAGTTTGGGTCAATGACAAAGTGATCACTTGAAGTCTGCATTTCCACATAGTCATCACGAATATACGGGTCAAAAACTGGAAGAATTTTCTCTGGCTCCAGCGCATGCAGATGTTCACCGAACAGAAAACGAAGAATCTTCCAGCGATTCTCCTCTGAGTCAGGAAATCGCAAAAGATATGGAGACGGCAACTTCGTGAATGAGACGTGATTTCGATTCAGGAAGTCTTCGACATCTTCAGCGGCATAATACGGAACTGGCTTCCCCAACATGGAAAAACCTGTCTTCCAGATTTGCAGCAACGCATTATCCCAACCTGCAATCGCAGTTTGAATTCTCCCTCCGGAGTCGAGAGCGTTCAGGAATGTCTGAAGCACAGCATCGAGATCGTCCACATAATACAAAACATGATTGGAGAGAATGAGATCGAAACTCCCCTCTCTAACTTCGTTCACATTGCTTAAACATGTGATCGGATGCTGACTGAAACGCGACAGATGTTGCGAAGCCAGTTGCAACTGATGCGACACTGGTTCAAACAAAGAAAGCTGCAACTTCTCTGGCGGAAGACTCAACGCAGATAAAAGCCTGTCAGAGAACTCGCCTGTCCCACATCCAAAATCGAGAAGCCGAATGCGTTGCTGACTGGACGTGAATTCCGCAAGACTCGACACGTAGACCGCAACGTCGCTTTCAGCCTCCGTCGCGTGTGCCATGAAGAAGGCGTAATCATTCTCAATCGCGCCGAAATCTTTCGTCCCCATCACTCTCATCCTGAAAAATGAACAACCATCAGGACACCAGACTTCCTGATGGTTGCATCTGTATTCCAGTCAGACCAGACAGAACAGAGACAAGCGGCCAAATTCACGCAAACAAAGCGGAAACCGCGTGCGCCTTTACCAGTTCCCGAGGTTGATTCAGATGGTTATAGACAATCGTGTCAGGGGCGATTCCGAATGCTTCGTAAATTGTCGCGAGTAACTCGCTGGGGTGCACCGGATTTTCCGCTGGAGCGGATGCTGTCTTGTCGCTCTTGCCATGCACATATCCGCGTTTCATTCCACCGCCAGCAACAACGGCAGAGTAGCAGTATGGCCAGTGGTCGCGTCCGTCAGCGCTGTTTCCGTTTCCGGATGTACTGACACCTCGTTGAGGGCTTCGGCCAAATTCCCCGATCGCGACAACCAACGTTTCATCAAGCATTCCCCGTTCTTCCAGATCGACTAACAAAGCCGACAATCCACTGTCGAGCATTGGTGCCGCTTGCTTCTTCATGCGATCAGGTAAACCGACATGGACATCCCAGGAGTGGTTATCGCTGTTGGCGACTTTCGGCCAGATCACCTCCACAACCCGGGTTCCGGCTTCCACTAAACGTCGGGCGAGTAACAGGCTTTGACCGAATGTATTTCTTCCATACCGTTCGCGGGTTTCCAGAGATTCCTGTTCAATTGCGAACGCGTCTCTCGCTCGCCCGGACGAAATCAAAGAGAGTGCCTGATCATAATATTCATTGAGTTTGTAGTCTTTGACTGCACGATCAATGTCGGGCATCCCGGCGTTGACAACATCAAGCAGTCTTGCCCGACGCTCCATGCGCTCGCCGTAGATATCAGCTCTCATTTCAAGATCGGACACATTGATCTGGTCCATCTTGTTCATATCCATATCATCGCCGGGCGGATACAGCGTGTACGGATCGAATGCTTTTCCGAGAAAGCCAGCCGTTCCTCCCTTCCCGACAACGTTGCTCTCCTGCAGCGGCCGCGGCAACATGACGAAGGGCAACATCGGTTCCTGCGGAGGACGCAGTCGAATGATGTTGGATCCGAAATTCGGGAAGTCTTTCGGGCTTGGCGGTTCCAACTGTCCGGACGGACTCACTTTGTCCGTCGTGTATCCCGTCATCATCTGATAGATCGCGGCGGTATGATTAAACAGCCCGTTTGGCGTATAGCTCATCGACCGAATTAATGTTGCCTTGTCGATGACTTGAGCGAGTTTGGGAAGCAATTCGGTAAAATGAACTCCCGGTAACGCTGTCGGGATGTTGCTGAAGACCGACTTCACATTCTCTGGAACATTCTCTTTAGGGTCCCACAAATCAAGATGGCTGGGGCCTCCCTGAAGATAAACCATGATGATGCTTTTGGCTGTCGCCGGGCGTGATTGACTGTCGCTGGCACGACTCGCCTGCAACTGCAACATCCCCCCTAACGAGAGGCCAAGCACTCCGCTTCCGCCAACACGCAAGACATCGCGTCGTGTTGGTTTCCGTTGTCGATCACACAGATCATTGCCGGGTTGGCCGGGAATTCGAATGATCATCGCCATGTCCTTTATGACACGTTGTCTCTACACAACGAACGAATAAGATTCTGACAGTTTGATTTCATAGATGGCCGCGGAGCAGCCCTTGCGACAACATTCCTGCATCCCAGGAACGCAGCATCAATTTTGATTCACTCTAATGGTTAAACAGGAATGCCGGGCTATTGACCAAAGCCCAGGTCAAATCCTGAATCGTCGTCAACCTGCTGTTCTTCAGTTGTGTTTCCCCCAGTCGAACAGCGCGCTCAAAACGTTCCAACTGTGGGTCAGCTGCCAGGGGCTTGTTCTGATGATCAAGGCGATTCTGTAACTCAATAATTCCGGGATCAATTGGCAATGGCTGTTCTGCTACGGCAAGAGCAGCTTTCAAGTCAATCAACTCTTTATCAGACTTGTTAACGTGCTCCGCGAGTACAGATTTCTGTTCTGCAGTTCGCGCATCTGGTTTCGTCTTCAATGCATCGACGATCTGAGCAGGGAGACCAAAGTTGAGCCCGCCAACCTGATCGGTCACAGAGATACGAAACTTTCCGAGAGAATGAGTTCCATCCTGATACTGCTGGTCAAGTGTCAGATGAATAACGGCATCTCCCTGAATCAGCTTCGCAATGGCTTCAGGTTCGGCGAATTCAAAAGTTGCCTGATGGTCTTTTCCAACCTCGGGTGACACTGCCCAACCATTCCCGTTTGGTGCGACTTTTCCATCAATTGCCGACGCGACTGAATAGCCATTCTGGCTGAAGTCCGCATTGGCATTCTGTAACTTCAGCTCTGTTTTCTTGTCAGGAGCCGATTCAGGCCAAATCTGTATGGTCAGTTCCGTCAGCACAAAGTTCCCTCCGGACGAACGCCCAGGTCCCTTGTTGGGCAATGCCGCATCGGAAATCGCTTCAATCTTCAGCCCTGCCAGTTGGGAGAATGGAACCTTTGCAGTGAGTTCATACTTCCCTTTCCCATTGGGCCCGGCGACAAGAATTGACTTGTCAGAAGCCTGCTGGAACGTCGAGCCTGTCGAGGATTTCATCTCGTTGAAAACCAACGCTGTCCAAGGAGTGAACGACTCCTTGATGGTTGCTTCCCATTCAGAGACGCGCTGATCGCTGGTTTGCAGTCGGGCATCCACTTTCGCCCGAGCTTCCGTGATTCGTTGCTGACGAGCGACTTCAGCAGCTTCGATCTTCGGTTGAATTTCCTTCTTGTACTCGGCGAGACGTCGCTCTGTCTCAGCAATCGCCTGAAGTCGCTTCTGCTCATTCAGTTCACGTTGTGGTCGAATCTTCTCGCGATAAGCGTCTCGCTCTGCGATCAGTCTGCTTTGTTCCTGACTTAACTCCGACATCAGTGCAAGCGTCGCCTGAATCTCTTCCCCTCTTGCATGACGATTCAGCACACGCAGGAAGATGCGGTCAATCAGTTTGTTCATCTCCATTTCACTTCCAGCAAGCTGCTCAAGCTGATTGCCTGGTTGAGAAATGGCATCACTGACCGTCGGCCCATTCATCAAGGCCATGATGGGACCGAGTTGGAGATCAGCAGAGCGTTCGCATTCGCATGATGATTCGCGAACGGGTCGGCCCAGGTTGTCCAAAAATCCATCGGCAAGATTGATTTGCACATCAGGCAAAGCCGCAGCTCTGGTTCCTTCCGGAACACCTGGGATCTGCATCTTCGCCCCGGTCACAGTATAAACCGCATCGTAAAGGACCTCGGCTGGTAGTCGCTTGGGCAATGCATGCGAGTAATTCTGGCGATCGTCAGCGTTCCACTTGTTTGTCGCAATCTCCAACTGGTAGACCCGACTTTTGCAGATTGATCTCATTAACTCCTGAACGTCAAATCCGGACTCGACAAAAACTGTTGTCAGGTGATCGAGCAACTCTGGATTCGTGGGCGGATTCCCTGCCCGAATGTCATCCAGCGGTTCAATCAGGCCAGCCCCCATCAGGTAACCCCAGACCCGATTCACGTACCCGCGAGCGAAGTACTGGTTTTCAGGCGAGACCATCCACTTGGCAAGCTGTTGACGCCGTGTCAGTTTATCATCTTCCGTTTTCAGTTGAGCGGCGAGATCTCTGTCGTAAGGGACGAGAGCGGTTGTGACAGCTGCAGTGCGACCATGGATCATCTCGCCATCCGGTTTATCAAAAACCTCTTCCCATAATGGTCTGGCAAGCTCAACGGCTGTCCCTCCCAGATTTCCATCCGGGTTCTTCGGGTCGCGTTTTAATCCCACCTGAGAAAAGAAAGCGGCCGTCTCGTAATACTGGTCCTGAGTCCATCGTTCAAACGGATGGTCATGACATTTGTTGCAATTGAAACGAACTCCCAGAAACAGATGCGTCGTATTCTCCATGATTGCTTCTGGTTCTCGGAGAATCTTGTAATAAGACGCAGCTGGATTCTCACGAGTCGAACCCGTCGCTGTCAGGACGTCGTAACAGAACTCGTTATATGGGCGATTCTCTTTCACATTCTGGTGAATCCAGTTTCTGAAATTGTGTGCGCCTTCGGTTCCCAAAAACTTGCTGTTCACTTGAAGCATGTCGGCCCACTTGTTCGTCCAGAACTGAACGTACGCTTCAGAGCCAATGAGACGCGAGATCACCTCGTCCCGTTTTTCACGAGTCGGACGTTGGTCTTCAAGAAACGCAACCACGTCATCAGCACCAGGAGGCAGTCCTGTCAGATCCAGATAGACACGACGAAGAAAGACCTCATCGCTACAGAGGTCGGAAGGAGTAATCTTCATTCGCTCCCATTTCAGGGCGACAAGGTCATCAATTCGCCCCCAGCTGGGTGGAGCCTGCCAGACAAACCCGGATCGGTCGCCCATGACGGTCAACGTGGTAGCGGCATATTGACCTTCAAACCTCGCAAGAATCGGTGCCTCTCCACGCCGCATGGCAGTCACAATGGCCGATCGATTGCTTTCTGCGACGTCCGTATTCCCGCTTTCCAGAAATGCCTCGGCGGTCACATCTCGGGATCGTCCATTCGAGTAGGTCGCAATCACCCGAAGTTGCTGTTTTGCCCCGACCAGTTGGACCACAGGATTCTGAGGCTCAATTGAGATTCCGGTCACCCGTTCGACATCAAAATCCAGCTCAGCTCCCTGCTCGACCCAACGTCGAATCAATTCGTAATAGGCGTCACCGGGAACAGTCAGTTGCCCTCCGACATGCGGAACCGATCCACTGGCTTTTAATAGAATCAGGCTCTTGTCTGGAGCAGCAACAGTGACTCGTCTCCCTTTATGATCGTCAGTCAGAGAACGCACATCAAACAATGGATCATAACCCCGAAGAGACAACTTGAATCCATTCTTGCCATCATTCGCCCCATGACACGTCCCTTGGTTGCACCCGAGTCGCGTCAGGACTGGATTCACGTCTCGAATGAAATTGACAGGGCTGTCTGCCTGAAGGCCGGCAACTGTAATCGGAACCGAGGTTTTGAACTCGTTGAAGGAAATGGCCAGTGCAGCCTTTCCATCTTGAACTCCATACACCCGGCCAAAGTCATTGACTCCAGCAATCTCGCCTGGAAGTTCAAAAGTCGCCAGACGTGTTACGTCAACCCGATCGTTCGATGAGAGAATCCCGGTCACCAGCAACTGCACACTCTCAAACGGGCTGTTCAACTCGACAGACGAAGGAGAGACTTCGATTCGCACCAACTGAGCATCAGCAGGCAGCTTTTCATCTCCAGAACGGCGATCGTCGCTGACCACTCGAAGAGACTGCGGACTCTGCTCGTTGCTGTTCTTTTGCTGTGACGTCACTTCAACCGCAGAGAACGTGCGAACAGTTTCTGCATTCTCTGGATTCAACACACGAATCAAACCATCCTGACCGGTAACAGCGATCTGCTTTGCGTCAGGATGATATGCCAACGCATAAAGACTGGTCGGGAAAGAAACCGAAGCACGGAGCTTCACGTCGGCTGTGATGTAAGAGTTCAGTTTCTGAACTTCTTCAGGCGATTGTGTTCCGACAACTTTCTCAACAATCTTCTTGATCTCTTCCGGCATCTCGTAAGGGAAATCGGAATCGAACAGAGAGACATGACCGGTTCCGTTATGACTGGAGAGGCAGACAATCGACTTTCCGTCTGGAGCATAGGCAACTGCCGTAATCCGGCCTGGCATCGCTGGGAATTTTCGAATCAGGTTCGCATCATCCCCAATCACCCGCTTTGTGACACGTTCCATACGGTAGATTCGCGGAATCCCGTCTGAACCGCCAACAAGAATTTCGTCCCGACCAGGATGTCTGGCCACAGCGGAGATCCCACCTTTCAATGCCCCCGGGGTAATTGATGTCACGTTGTCGATGAAACGTTCGGTTGAAACGTGATACAGCTTTGTCGACATGTCGCGACCAACCGAGACCAGCAACGATCCATCTTTGGAGAACACCGTATCGAGCGGCCAGTCATCATGCGCCCCGTTGAAGAAGACCTGTTTGCCGGTCTCCACCTCAAAGGCGCGCACCGCGGTATCAGTGCAGCCCACTGCGACGAGCTTTCCATCCGGTGACCATGCCACCCCATAGACCGTGTCGGCTGTCGTCGAGATTGACTGTTCGAGCTTCTGTGTCTGCACATTCCAAATCTGGATTTCTCCATTCTGGAATGGTTGTCCTGCGGCAACTGCCAGTTTCTTACTGTCAGGCGAGAAAGCGACTGATTCGATTTTTTCGGACAGCCCAACCAGACGTGCAACCGGCTTCAGGTTTCCTTCCGCCGGAATCGTTGCAGGAAGAACAATGACTTCATGAAACCCGGAAACGGCAAGAAGCTTCCCATCTGGAGAATAGTCGAGAGAAGTAATCGACGGCGCACGGTGATAGACGGGAGGATGATCCTGATCGACAACAGGAGACGTCGATGGTGGAGTATCGTCTTTCGCCCCTTCCTGAATCCATTTTCGGATGAGGTTGATTTCATGCTCTGAAAGCGGCGCCCCATTCGGTGGCATCGTCGCTTTTCCATCGACAGGAGTCACCGCGGCCAGCAATGCACTTTCATCAGGCTTGCCCGGCACCACTGGTGTTTCGCCGCTTTCTCCAGTTTGAAGCAAATGAGCAACTGACGTCAGGACATAATCACCAGAGCGTTTCGCTGGCTGATGACACCCTTCACATCGAGCCTGCAGAATCGGGCGAATCTGACGATGAAAGCTAATGGTCGAGTCCGAAGATGCTGCAACAGTCTTTACTGCCTCAGGCAAGGCGAGCAGCAATGTGATCAGGCAAATCACAAAATTGAGTCGGCGCATGGTTTCGACACTTCTATCTGCACAGTGGTCGACGCATTTCTGCAAATTCCATTCGCTTGGCAGATCTCCCGGGTGCCGTGAAAGAGGTGGGCATTCGAACTGAACTGAATGCTTACCCCGGGGGCCAAAACGAAGGATGCCGAGTTCTGAAAAGTCTGCTTCCGATCACACTGCCCTTTCAACGTCGCTGTTGAAAACGGCTGATTGCGAAAGCATCCCATTCGTCAGGATGGCAACTCCTGTCAATCTACTTATACATTCACTGCGAATCGAATGCAACATGCCTTATACGTGGAATTCAAGAGGAACGGTGCCAGACCAACCCAATGTTCCAACCTCGATCCTTAATCTCCTCTGATCGAGTCCAGCCACACGACTTGTCATTTGGGAACCAATTTTGCAGTGCCTGTTAGTGGAATAAAATTTCGTTGATAAATACTCTGCATTAAAATCACGCAAGATCAGAAGGCTCGGAACTTTTTCATCTCTACGTTTCGAGGTTGCAGAACGAGGCAACTCCGCCAATCGAGACAACGACAATTCCACTTGCCTCGCGTACTTCCTCCACTTCCCCCTCCTCGGAGACAATGATGTACCTGAAGATCAATGTCCGACTCCTGACAATGGCATTATGCCTTGTTGCAGGGAGTGCGGTTGCCAAGTTCGCAGCAGCCCAGTCTGCCGACGTCGTCGTTGAAAAAGATGTCATGGTCACAATGCGCGACGGTGTGCGGTTGGCGACTGACATTTACCGACCAGCAGTCGACGGCAAACCTGTTACCGAACCGTTACCGGTCATCCTGACACGACTTCCTTACAACAAGGATGGATCGAAGACGATCGGGAATTACTACGCCAAGAACGGGTACGTCTTCGTCGCTCAGGATACTCGGGGGCGTTACAAGTCCGAAGGCGACTGGCACATGCTGGTCGACGATGGACCAGACGGCGTTGACTGTGCCGCATGGATCGGGAAGCAACCCTGGTCGAATGCAAAGATCGGGATGATCGGGACCTCTTATGTCGGAGGAACCCAGCACATGATGGCAATCGCTCAGGCCCCAGAACTTGCCACAGTAATTCCCGTCGATGCCATGTCCAACCTTGGTCGACACGGATTGCGAAATGCCGGTGCATTCGAAATGCGATTCTGGAACTGGATCTTCATCAACGCCAGTCGCGGAAGTACGGCCGGGCAGGACCCGTTGACCGCAGACGCTCTGAAAGAAATGTCAGATCAGCGATTTGCTTATCTCGCGAATCAGCCAACACGACGCGGATTAACGCCGCTTCGTTTTTCTCCGGAGCATGAGAACTGGCTGATTCCAGCAATGGAAACCGGAACGAACAGCGAATTGTGGGCACTCAACAACATCATGGATGCCCCGGAACGCTACAAAGATATTCCGGTCTATCTCGTCTCCGGATGGTACGACTCGTGGGCAGCGAGCAACACCGGGAACTTTATGGCCCTGAGTAAGACCATCAAAGGTCCAGTCTACATGATCATGGGGCCTTGGATTCATGGTCAACAGCAAGCACACGCTCATGGTCAGGTCAACTTCGGGAAAGATGCCGGAATTGAGGATCAGTGGGCATGGCGAAAAGAATGGTACGACCACTGGCTCAAAGGGATCGACAACAGTGTCGGAAAAGCGGCGCCATTCAAAACACCTGTTCGCATCTTTGTCATGGGAACCGGTGACGGAACCAAAGATGACAAAGGCCGACTTAACCATGGCGGCTACTGGCGAGAAGAAAATGAATGGCCACTTTCCCGGACTCAGTACACCAATTTCTATCTTCAGGAAGACGGGAAACTATCGACCGACAAGCCAACCAGCCTGGATGCAGTGACTCGATATGAGTTTGATCCTGCGAACCCTGTTCCGACAATCGGCGGCAATATTTCTTCCGGCGACAACATTCTGCTGCAAGGGGCATGGAATCAAAAAGGCGGTCCACACGTCTGGAATTTTCAGAATCCAATTCCCTTGTCGGCTCGCAACGATGTCCTGGTGTTCCAGACAGAACCTTTGACGGAAGATGTCGAAGTCACCGGGGAAATTGCGGTGAAACTCTATGCATCCACATCGGCGGTCGACACAGATTTCACAGCCAAACTGATTGATGTCTATCCCACAAGCACCGCATGGCCAGGCGGTTTTGATCTGAACATTGGCGACGGAATTATTCGTGGACGATTCCGCGAAACCTTGCAGAAAGAGATCCTGCTGGAGTCCGGAAAAGTCTATGAATTCACGATCAAGCTCTACCCAACCTCCAATGTCTTCAAGAAGGGACATCGGATTCGCGTGGATATCTCCAGTTCCAACTTCCCACGATTCGACGTGAACCCAAACACAGGGGAACCATTGAATCGCCATCGACTGTCACAGAAAGCATTACAGACAGTCTTCCACAACTCCCAGTACCCAAGTCACATTGTCCTTCCAGTGATTCCACGGAGTCCGGAAGTGAACAAGTAACGCCTTCTCAGTCCTGACTCTCCTGAAAGGGACAGAAGGGACAGACCAGAATAATTCGTCCGCAAAATCACATGGCGTTGTCGAATCGATACCAGATTCGACAACGCCATCTTTGTTCTCTGACGGAAATCCGATGGGGGTCGGCCTCTCAAGTGGTCTCAGGGCGGCCCGTCAGTTCAACCAGTGCCTCACTTCGATAGCCGTCCAATATGAACAGAGAGTTCGTGACTGACAACTTCAAGCTCCTTTTTCAATTGAGCATAAAGCGTCAGCGCAGTATCCCAGTCCTCTTCTGTCATGGCAATTTCCAGATCAGCGGCAATCTGAGATGAAGGGGCTCCCAAGGTCTGCAAACTTCCTTTGAGAGTGTGGGCAGCCCGTTTTACTTTTGATGCGTCGCGGATTTCAAACCCATACTCAAATGTCCGTTTCATGATTTCGGACTCGGACAGGAACGCATCTGCAACGTCATTAGCCAGGTCTTCGTCATGCTGAACGTGCTTCAACAGGACGGACCAGTCGACCGCATGCGTCACCTGTGCTTCCGGGTCTGGTTCTCGTACTGCGTTCTCAGCTGAAGTTTCTTCCTGACCGATCTCGTCAGCAACGGGCAGGCTGACGGAAGCAGTGTGTGGTTTCTCAACTGAGGTCCCATAATGAGCCAGAATTCCGGCGAGATCGAATGGCCGAATCGGCTTAGTGATATAGTCATCCATGCCCGCTTCCAGACAGCGTTCGCGATCCCCTTTCATCGCATGAGCTGTCAGAGCAATCACAGGCACTCGTGGTAAATTCTCGGTCTTCTGTAACTCACGGATCGCTTTCGTCGCCGCCAATCCATCCATTTCCGGCATCTGAACATCCATCAGCACGACGTCATAATGATAATGACGTACCGCGTCGACGGCTTCGATCCCATTCGTCGCCACGTCAATCTGATGCCCCCAGCGGGAGAGCAGCCCAATCGCCAGTTTCCGGTTCGCAAGACTGTCTTCAGCAAGCAGAATTTTTAATGGCTGAATCTGCGGTGGCGTCTGAGTATGACCACCGACATGATCCACACGAATCCCGGACAGATCGAGAACCGAAACGATCGCATCCAGCAAATCAGACTGCTTAATGGGCTTCGTCAGATAGGAACGAATTCCCAGTTCGCGACATCGTTCAATATCATATTGCCGATCAAGCGAACTGAGCATCATCAATACGCTGGAGAGATCTGCTTCCTCTTGAATCTGTTGAGCCAAAGTAAACCCGTCAACCTCGGGCATACTTCCGTCGGTAATCACCAGTTCATACGGTTCCCCACGCGCAGCAGCGGCCTTCAACTCGGTCATTGCATCGCTGGCACAAGAGACGGCAACGGGCTTCATTCCCCAATTGCGACACATCTCTTCCAGAATCTGTCGATTCGTCGCGTTATCATCGACAATCAAAAGCCTGAGACCAGACAGAGCGACGATATCCCGCCCTGTGCTGATCACTTCACCTGGCTGAACCTCTCCGAACGGCAGCACAACATGGAAGGTACTTCCTGAGCCGAGTTCGCTCTCAACCCAGATTTTTCCTCCCATGAGTCGCACAAGCCGCGACGAGATCGCCAGCCCCAGTCCGGTACCGCCGAAATTTCTGGTCGTCGACATATCCGCCTGTTCAAAGGCTTCAAAAATTCGCCCCTGCTGATCTTCAGCAATCCCAATTCCCGTGTCAGAAACACGCAAATGTAACACCTGCCGAGGCGGTTCCTGATCAGTAGAAACAGGCAGATCCAGATGATTCATATGATCAATCTGAATATCGAGAATTACTTCGCCGTATCGTGTGAATTTAATCGCGTTCCCAATCAGATTCACAATGATCTGACGAATGCGCAGGCCGTCACTGCGAATATGTGATGGAACATCGGGAGCAATGTGATAAGCAAGTTCGAGCTTCTTTGCATGTGCCCGAACTGCGAGTGGTTTAACAGAATCCCCAATCCATTCCCGAACATTAATCGGGTAATCTTCAATCTCCAGACGGCCAGATTCGATCTTGGAGAAATCGAGGATATCGTTGATGATTGCCATCAGCGATTCAGCAGAACTGAGCACCGTTTCGAGATAATCTCGCTGCTGTAACTGCAACTGAGTATCGAGCACCAGTTCCGTCATCCCGATAATGGCGTTCATAGGTGTCCGAATCTCGTGACTCATATTCGCGAGAAACTCACTCTTCGCACGATTCGCAACTTCAGCGGCTTCTTTTGCAGCCTGAAGTTCCTGCTCAGCACGTTTCCGCTGGGTAATGTCGCGAGCAATCCCGACGAGGCCAACAATGGCCCCTCCCATTGTCCGTAACGGCACCTTTGTTGTTAGAACCCAATGTTCTTCGCCAGTGGCATCAATCGCAATTTCTTCACGACTGAGCAGCGGCACATTATTGTTGATAACAGCGTCATCATCAGCCGCATAGAAATCCGCCAACTCAATCGACGAGAAATCGTAATCCGTTTTGCCGATCACTTCGTCTTCAGAACTGCAACCGAACAGTTCATAATGAGCCCGGTTCACAGTGACAAACCGCCCTTCTCGGTCTTTAATAAAGACGTAGTCAGGAAGGTGATCGATGAGTGTACGCAGACGATCACGTTCGAGTTCGAGCGTCTGTGAAATCTCGTACTGACTTGTAATATCCCGGGAAATCCCCAACGTTCCGATGATGGTTCCATCTGCTTTTTTCAACGGAACTTTGGTTGCAGAAACCCAAGTCGATAGTCCGTCCGGCCAGACCAGTTGCTCCTCATGATCAATCAGAGGCCGCCCGGTTTCCATAATCCTCTGCTCGACCTCCAGAGCAGACCTGGCGTGTTCCGCAGAGAAATAATCGAAATCTGTCTTACCGATCGCGTCGACTGGATCAGTAAGCCCGGAATGAATTGCTTTCGCACGATTGATACGCAGGTATCGCCCTTCAACATCTTTGAAATAGATGTCGTCAGGCACCGCATCCATCAAGCCATCCAGTAGCATATTCTGATACTGGAGCGCTGCCTGAGTTTTCTCACGCCGGGAGATTTCCTGTTGCAGATGTTCAATCGCTTCCCGCAGTTCATGCTGGCTTTCGCGAACCTTCTGATCCAGTGTTTCATTTGCGATGCGAAGTTGCAGATTGCGTTTGGAGGCTCTTGTCCCCAGCAGCGCGGTTGTCCAGATTGCGAACAGTGTCAGTCCCAAATTCAGAATACTGACGACGTCCTGCTCATGCGTTGGAGGAACCACAAGAATGTGATTTGTCGTACGCAGCACCATCATGAAAATTGCAATCCGCCAGACAACCGCTGGCGAATGCAATTTGACGGACAGCAGCAGCACTGCCAGATAAAAAAGTCCGGAGGAGACCCCAGGGGGCACAAAAAAGGAGCACCCAAAAATCAGCAGCGTGAGCCCAATTGAAAGCGCGAGCCGCCAGAATTTGGTCCAGAATGGTTGCTCGTACATGTTATGACTGCGATCAATTCTCAAGAGCATCATCGAAGTTATTCTGACATCCCAAATGGCTGCAGCTTCAATGTCTCCTGAACGTCATCCATGCGTAACAACAAGTTGTCACTTTTCGTTCAATGAGAAATCGAACTGATTTTTACCTGCCACAACTTTGGCTGTCAGTTCAGACTTCACATTGTACTGTTCTGGAACAAACTGTTCGATGACAGGCGTTTTCACACCGGGATTCAGTTCCATGAATTTTCCAGGGACCTCCCGATATGCCGTGATTTCCACCTTCATGTCAGCAGGCGGCACAGTCAGTTTATAGGTTCCTCCTTCCACCTTTGATGCTCCACTGGCTTCCTGCCCAGTCGTGTCACGAAAGATAATGCGTCCTTCTTTCAATGGTTCGCCGTTCAAGGAAACGGTCCCGACCACTGTTCCCATTGGCTTTCCAGAACCACCTCCGCATCCCTGTGTCATCAACAACAGCGTAACCATGAACAGAGACGCAACATTCAGAAGAAGATTCATCTGAGTCACCGATATCCCGATTTAACGGGAGAAGAAGTTTAGAAAAGAAGAACCTGAGGGAACTGGTTCAAAATAGAAATGGAGCAGCCGCGCAGAGCCAAACCGCCTCCCCGCAAGCAAAACTTCGCGGAGAGGCAAGACTCGCGGACAAGCAAGAAACCGATGGGTTCTAAAACTCCCCGAGGACTTCACCGGAATTTCGGGTCGCCAGACCTCGCCATGTAGGGCGGTGGATATTATCTGAGACAAACCGGACAGACCCGTCACACATCAACGCTGTCACACCACCAGTGTGATAACTCCGTGCATAGTTCTGGGCAACGCCCAGTCTGGTCGGAGTACATGGCGCGCGAGGATTTGTGTCATCCTTGCATGTTAACGTACCAAACTCCGAACCAAAGATCACATCCGGCACTGACGTGTTCGGGACCTCAAACGCTGTGAATCCATATTCCCCCCATCCTCCACCGAGCCAATACGACCCAGGTTCACCGTAGATTTTTATCCCGGTTGACGTCGATCGCACGATGATCTCGGCCATCATGAGCGTATTTGATGTGCCGTCGATGACATCCCGCATGGATGTTCGGGAAAGATTCCAAAACATCCCAGTGGCCTTTGCAGCATCAATCAAATTATCCCGGTCCCCGTTACAGGCAACATAGTTCCCATGAAACCCGGTATTGCTCCCCGGAGATCCTGGGTCGGATGGACAGACTCCCACGGAAACAACATTGTTTTTCTCCAGAGCACCAGTCTCTTGCGTATGAGTGGAGTAGGAACCGGACCAGCCCCCGGCTGCCTGATTCGTGACGTGCCATTGCCAGTAGGCGTTCTGAAGTGCGGTCTGTTCAACAAACGGAAGAATTCTCTGGAACCATGAATCGCGGTTGGCAATCACACGAGTGACAGCAGTAGCACGATAACCATACGGAAAGACTAAATGCGTATCGTGATAGTTCTGCATTGCCAACCCCCATTGCTTGAGGTTGTTCCGGCATTGTGATCGCCGTGCAGCCTCTCTCGCCTGTTGTACGGCAGGAAGCAGTAAGGCAATCAACACAGCAATGATCGCAATCACGACCAGCAACTCGATCAAGGTGAATCCAAATGAGCGGGCAGAAGTTCCTGAGGAAGATCGAGACTTGTTTTGATTCAGCCCAAGAAAAGGCAAGACATTCTGAAATTTTGGCACAATTCACCCCCTTAAATTTGAAATCAGGGTCGAAAACAATACGCCGCAAAAATCTTAGAACTGCTTGTGAAAGAGACTTCATCTCCTTCAAAAATGACAGAAGCGCCGCCTGACAGAAGTGAAATTGACTATGAAATGCGATTGAAAACACACATCGAAATTGGCATGTCTACCGATGCTACAAATCAAAACTGTTCAATGCGACATTTTCTCTGTGAAATAATTTGCAATGAGTTATTTCATTTAATGTCATAACTCCGCAAAGACACTAAATAAGATCGACAGAGCGCATTTACAGAAATCATGCCGCGTCGCTGGCACGGGGCGTTCAGTTTTTCTCTTATCGAGAAGTCGGAAACGAGAACTGATCGCATCAGATGAAGAGACTTCGGACCGGGCATTTCCTATGCACACTGGCAAGAAATCACCTTCAGGTCACTTCAACAATCTCTGAATGAGCATAAGCACATGTCGCTTGCTGGTGACGTCCGGCATGATCGCAACGACGCCCAACTCGCGAGCCAGCAACTCCCAGGAATCGAACTCTTCAGAAACCAGACACACAATTTTGAGATCGCTATTCGCCCTGAGAAGTCGGCGAATCAGAGACAATGCCGCATCATCTGCATCGCAGACGATGATAATCAAAACTGCAGAATGCACATGTTCAAACAGGTCATTTCGATGTGGGCACCACCGGACCGTGAGTTCCGATCGTCCGGTCAGCGCCCGTTCGATTTCAGCAGTCCAGAGAGAAGTTTGTTCATGGACGATCAGTTGCATATAAACAACGTCCCAACTTCGTCCGATGACTTTAAACCTAAGACGCGAACACAGTGCAACACAGTAAACCGACAGGCTGAGCGTGAGAGCGTTTCCAGAAAATCAGACAGCGTCTCTGGCGCACCGTACTCAGCTTCATTCGAACCGAGAACGCAACTGCGAGACCAGATGATCAACCGAACGGAGCTCATCCGTCGCCTTATCATGTCTCCCTTGGGCAATCTTCTCAACTCAAAAGAGGAGACGCACCAGGAGGCCTTTTGAAATCCCGCGAATTCAAACAGAGATCAGAAACAGAAACTGCCTCTCTAGCCGATGAAATGGGGTCCATTTCTCAACCAGAAAGGCAGTGTTTCATCACCAATTCAACGATCTGCTCAGCTATCAACAACTGCTGAACCGCCATACGCTGAATGGATACGGTCTAGCCTACGCTTCCTTCCATCTGGAGTTCGATCAGCCGGTTCAACTCGACTGCGTACTCCATTGGAAGTTCCTTCACCAGCGGCTCAATGAAGC
>JBEBTF010000030.1:0-29705 GCA_040393865.1 Planctomicrobium piriforme
ACATCTTGAAACAAAGAGTCGTTCCCCTCGATGAAGAGCAAAGCCTCATCGGGCGAGGCCGCAACTTCCGCTCTCAATCACAAATCGGAACCCCATAAACTCTGGGTGATCTCGCCGAACGCCTCCCAAGTGGCAGATAAGATCTGATCTCGCGGATTGGAGACCAAAACGGACTCGCAGTTCTCACAGAATCAGGAACTTCGAGCCACTCCATCGACAGCGGAGAGAAATTGTATTCCAATTCTCCCCCTCAATCAGTTTCCGCTTCACCTCAGAATCAGGCTTGCCTTTGTCTGGTGGAGCATCAAACTTGAATTGACAGGCGGCGTTCAGAAACCAGTCTCATTCTGAAACAAGTAAGAACAGAGTGGTCACGCCGCGAGGATTCCATAAAATTCAAGTAACTCCTGACGATTCGCATCGATTCGATGGGTACAAAATCGCAGGGGGGATTGTTGATTCGAACCGTCTGGTCTGGTGACTGGATTTCGAGCCAACAGTTCATTAACTGTTTGACAGTCAAGCAGTTGTAAAAAAGGGGATTTATTTTGATCGACACGCCAGGCACCCGAGTGTCCCGAATTCGGGGGGAAATGACGGGGATTCGTCGCGAGGACGCACTTCAGAAAAGTCTGGAAAACGCCTGTCGCATCGCCAAGATCTGTGAGGATTTTCGCGGTAAAGACACCGTCGTGCTCGACGTGACCCAAGTGACCCCGCTCTTCGACTTTTTCGTAATTTCTACAGGAAGCAGCCGTCGGCAGTTACGTTCGATCGCAGAATCGGCTGACGCGGTGATCAAGTCGCAGAACTCCAAACGACTGGGACGCGAAGGGGACGACGCCCCCTGGATCTGCCATGACTATGGCGACATCGTCCTCCACGCCTTCTCACCAGACGCTCGGGTTCTTTATGACCTCGAAAATCTGTGGGGCGACGCCGTTCGAGTTGACTGGCAGGCGGTTCTGGCGACAAAATCTCCAGAGGTTGAGACTCCTGCTGACGATTCTGTCGTCCAATAGCGAGTTTTGAATGCAAGGTGGCTGACTGACGGAAGTCAAAATTCGCCCAGAGCATTCATCCAAGCTCATATCCAATCTGAGCCGTGGCATCCGCCGCGGCTCTGTTTTTTCCTGCTGTTTCGTCCACACAACCGCTTCAGGCTGGCAATGAACATTCTGCGACTTCTCAAAGACCGATTCTCCACTGTTCTGCGGGATGTTACAGACGAAGCGACCACATTCGCGGAGATGGTCAGACCTGCACAAGATCCGCGGTTCGGGGATTATCAGGCCAACTTCGCAATGGCCCTGGGGAAAAAACTCGGGCAGAAGCCGACTGATTCTGCGGCAGCAGTTGTCGAAAAGCTGGACGTTTCAGACCTGTGCCATCCGCCGGAAATTGCTGGCCCAGGCTTCATCAACCTGAAGCTTCTCGACAACTGGCTCGAACAACAGATCAACTTCGCAGCTCACGACAGCCGGTTGGGAGTTCCAGCAGCAACGGAGCCAAAGACGGTCGTTGTCGACTTCTCCTCTCCCAACGTCGCCAAGCCAATGCATGTCGGCCACCTGCGCAGCACTGTGATCGGGGATGCGATCACTCGTATCCAACGTTTCCTCGGGAACAATGTCATCGCTGACAACCACATTGGCGATTGGGGAACGCAGTTTGGGATGATCATTTACGGGTACAAGAACTTCGTTGACGCCGCTGCTTACCAAAACAATGCGGTCAACGAACTCGCCAGACTCTACCGACTCGTGAATCGCCTCTGCGATTACCACGACGCCAAAGCTTCTGTTGGTCGTATCGAGAGTGAGATTGAACAGGCCAAATCTCACCTCGAACAACAGGAGCAAAACACCGACACGAAAGATAAAGCAGCCCAGAAGACGCTGAAGAAGCTGCGTTCCGAACTCGCTGGCCAGCAAGACGAACTGAAATCGCTTCGCAGTAAAATTGAATCTGTTGAAGCCGACGCCGAATTGAAACCAATGGCTGACGCTCATCCAGACATCAGCCGGCTCTCGCGAGAAGAAACGGCAAAACTGCATCATGGCGATGCGGAAAACCGACGTCTGTGGAATGAGTTTCTACCAGCGTGTCTGCAGGCTCTGCAGAGAATGTATGACCGCCTGAATATCAAATTTGATCTGGCACTGGGTGAGAGCTATTACGACCCGATGCTGGCCGACGTCGTCACTTCTTTAGAGAAGCAGGAACTCGCAACGGTCAGCGATGGCGCCACCTGCGTCTGGCCAGAAGGACACACGGCTCCGTTCATCGTCCGCAAGGCTGACGGCGCATTCACCTATGCAACAACTGACCTCGCAACCATTCAATATCGAGTGAATGAGCTGAAGGCAGATCAGGTGTTGTACGTTGTCGACGCTCGACAGGGTGAGCACTTCACCATGCTGTTCAAGACAGCAAAGAAATGGGGCTACGACCAGATCCAACTCCAGCACGTTTCCTTTGGAACCGTCATGGGGAAAGATGGACGCCCCTACAAAACACGGTCCGGAGACACCGTGGGACTGGAAAGTCTGCTGGACGAAGCTGTCGCCAAAGCACGCGAAATTGTCGCGGCAAATGACGACAACAAACGCAATCCGGAAGACGGCCAACCTCGACCAGAACTGTCGGAATCACAACGCGATGAGATTGCGGAGATGGTCGGAATCGGCGGAGTGAAGTACGCCGACCTGATGCATAACCGCGAAAGCGATTACGTTTTTGACTCGGACAAAATGCTGGCGATGACCGGCAACACAGCAACCTATCTGCAATACGCCTATGCTCGGGTGCAGGGGATCTTCCGCCGCGGAGGCGTCACCCCTGCTGAGGTCGCCGCAACAGGGGCATCGATTCAGATCACCGCTCCCGCCGAGCGTGCACTCGCACTTCAAATCTGCCGTTATGCAGAAACCCTCGAAGCGGTTGCGAGCGATTCGCGCCCAAATGGCTTGACTCAATACCTGTACGATCTCGCTGGGAATCTGACATCGTTCTACGATCAATGCCCGGTCTTGAAGGCAGAGACAGACGATCTCCGTCGTAGCCGACTGCTGCTGTGCGATGTTGCAGGACGGGTTCTTCAACACGGACTCAGCCTGCTGGGAATCTCAACTCCTTCGCAGATGTAGAAGTCGCGATGCAGAGACACTGCGACCGTCGACTGCCTTGATTCGCTACATTCGAATCAATCACTCAAGAACAAACGAGGCGAGCCGGAAAACGATTCCGCGACTCGCCTCGTTTTTGTTTTCAGAATATTGAATTTGCCTCCCCACCCCACTCCGGTAGTATCGATCACAACGATTAGCCACCAACAATCAGCCCGCAAATTCCCTACAATTGACACCACTTTAATTGATGAACGTTCCGTTTCGCTCGCGCGATCCAGTTCAACCCCTTGCAGAAAAAAGAGCCCCCAAGCCAGCTTCTTCCGACACCATCAAATTCCAGTGGTAGAGTTGCCTTGTGAACTTTCAGCGAATGACGTTCACCAAGCAATGACATATATGCGGTCTGGGCAAGGCAGCTTCCGGTGAAACAACCGGCCTCTGCTGGTGAGCAACGCTCTCCGTTTTTGTGAATGGCCCGAAGATCCTGCAAAGAGATAGACGCACTGGAGCGATCGTAATGGGATCAATTAAAGGTCGAAGTCGAAACACCTTTTCTGACGGAGTGCCAACCAAAGAATCCAGCAGCTTCATCGGGATTTCAGACCAGCAACTCGAAGAACATCTGGACATCGCCCGTTATGGCAGTTTCCTGCTGACCGATGCTGTCCGACCTTCCTTCGACCTGGCAGTCATTCCGAGTGCTGGATGGCGTCGCGACAATTACCGTGACAAAGAAACCGGTATCGACGTTCCGGTCATCATGGTTTCACAGACTCGTGAAAAGCTGTTTGACCTGTTTATCGATCTGCTGGAACCACTCGGCGACGAAGTCGATGTCGTTCTGGAAACCAGCCACGACAACCGACGCGGCGAACACGACGATCTGTACCGGGAGCAGATTGATCTGCCGATTCTGAAAAGCCTGCTCTACGACTTCGAAGACAACATTCTGAACGATGGATGCCTGGGAATCGCTGTTCTGAACCCCCGTGTACCAATGGAGGTTCAGTTTGACGAACACAAGCTGCTGATCATGTACGGGCACGATCTCGAACCATTTGAAGAGATCTTGCGAAACCATGGGCTTCGTCAGAGTCGAACACTGAAGTTCATTACAGAAGCAGAGCACATTCACTCATCGACGGATGAGATGACTGACCGCTTTGCTGAACTTCGCTATCAGCTCGGCGTCGACGAAGACTAACCGGTTGGGCCTCCCCGTGGCCGCGCTGTAATCTCAGTCTTCACCAGCAAAATGGAAATCGCCAGCCGCGATTCCAGACAAGAAGTTGCCAACGAGGCACTTCGGTCTGGAATCGCGGCTTTTTGACGTCCACTGGAAAGCATTTCCACCTCAGACTCTGCCATTCTCACTGCATTTACTGGGATGAACATGACAGATTGTTAACACCACCAAGCCCACTGACTCAACCATTCCCAACTGGGAATGGCGACAGACACGAGCTCTTATCTTCAAAAATGAAAACACCTTGCAGCAAAAGGCAACCACCGATTCTCTGAAAGAATCCATGCGTTTTTTTGCGCAAAACTCTTTATGCCAAGAGCGAAAACTTACGGAAATATTACTTGGCACGTTTTACGCTTGACGATAAAATCAAGGACGTTGGGTTCGATCTGTTTGGCAAACGCCTATCGATCTCAAATCAACAAGGAGTGACACTGGCGATAACTTCCATGTCTGGGCATTGGACGAAAACTCTGTTCAACTTAACTTTGGGGTTACTACTCCTGGTTGGAACAGCAACTACGTCCAGCGTCAGGAACACGGAGAACCACACAGACAGCACAAGCAGCTCTGCTTATGAGGTTGTTTTCACAAACAGCTGCCTGTCTCGTCGATGCTTAGAATCGTCTCGCCGTCTCTTACTGAAGTCTTCTCCTTGCGGCATTAACGCGCGGCTGGAATGTTGCCCACGTGATTCACGATTGCGGCGCACATTTCTGACTGTCTCCGGACATGAATTGGCCGGACATCTCCTGGCTAACGGACTGTTAGCTCCCATGTTGACGTAGCGCTCTTACCAATGTCCTGGATGCGGCTCGACCGAAGAGAAATCCCTTCGATCCGGTGCGTATTCTGACTGGTTAAAAACTGCGATCAGCACAGAATCCCGAAGTGCATTTTATCTGCGCTTCTCGATCGAACTGTGTGCGAACGCTTCTCCGAGCCCCCTTCTGCACTGCCAAAGCCTCTGCAATGGCCTCTCAGACAGAGGGGGAAAATGCTGCAAATCCATGACGAGCAAACCCATTCACGAGGTGCGTTTATGAATAAACTGATCAAAGGTATCCAACAGTTCCAATCCGAAGTCTTCACGCAACAAGAAGCGATGTTCCGAGAGCTGTCAAAAGGACAAGCTCCTCCTGCATTGGTAATCACCTGCTCCGATTCGAGGATCTGCCCCAACCTGTTGACGCAATCTCAACCCGGCGAGCTGTTTGTCCTGCGAACTGCAGGCAACATTGTGCCGGCATACGGGGCTGTCCAAGGCGGTGAAGCAGCGACTGTTGAGTACGCCGTTGCCGCTCTGAAGGTTCAAGACGTCATCATCTGCGGTCACTCTCACTGCGGGGCCATGAAAGCGCTGCTTAATCCTGGTTCCCTGGACCAGTTCCCCTCGGTGAAGTCGTACCTTCATCACGCCGAAGCGACCCGACGAATCGTCGAAGAGCAATTTGGTGATGAAGCATGCGAAGAACTGCGGCTGAAACACATGATTGAGCAGAACGTTCTGGTGCAGATGCACAACCTGCGGACCCATCCAGCAGTTGCAGCAGCCCTGAAATCAGGTCAACTTCGACTTCACGGCTGGGTTTATACGATTGAGACAGGCGAAATCACAGCATTCAGCGAAGAAGAGAGCCAATTCGTTACTCTTCGCAACCAGTTTTCGCTCGTAGAAGCCGTTGCCTAAGACCTTGCCAAGCTTTGATATTCAGGTTGTCTGACGAAGTGCGCGGCTTGCTGGCCACTCTCACTTCCAGTATTCAACCTAAGATCAAAACTGGCATTCCATACGTGGATGGTGAACCCTGTCAGGGTCAGGACAGAACGGTCACACTCCTGTCCAGCGCTCAGGAAAGCAGTGAGACATTAAACTCCTGGCACACCCAGGCTGAGATCGGGCTCCCGATGAATCATCATCGGACCAGATCTCAGCCCCTGACAGGCCAGACACAACCGCCACAGGCTCACGGCATTGCCGCGATTCTCAACTGTTGAACAGCCGAACAGGAAGCAACGTTTCTCTCTTCTTGTTTGGAATTGTTCACAAATCCCTCCCCCACTACCGCCGCAACGTCACTGAGTGCGGTGCTTCACAATTCAGAACATGCCTGCCTCAATCGCACACGACGCCAATTCAGGCACGTTCGATTTCGGATGATTGAAAAGGCAAGCACAGGACAGAGTTTCATGAACTCGGAACAGCCCAAAAGCGAAATCCTTCACTCCCCCTCCAATACGAAGCGAAGCACTTTCTCAAGAGACTTCGCCGCTTCGATCGTCGTCTTTCTGGTGGCTCTTCCATTGTGTATGGGAGTCTCCATCGCGTCTGGCGTCCCTGTCGCTGCCGGTCTCGTGACAGGGATTGTTGCAGGGATCGTCGTTGGCATGATCGCAGGGTGCCCTCTGCAAGTGAGTGGGCCCGCCGCAGGTCTGACCGTGATTGTCTATCAGGCAGTGCAAACACATGGCCTGAAGATGCTCGGGCTGATTGTTCTGCTGGCAGGGATTTTCCAATTGATTGCCGGATTTCTGCGTTTTGGACAATGGTTCCGCGCTGTCTCTCCATCGGTTGTCTACGGAATGCTTGCTGGGATCGGAATTCTGATTTTCGCGAGCCAGTTCCACGTCATGCTGGATGATGCACCAGGTGGCAGCGGCGTCAAAAATCTCATCACGATTCCATCTGCAATCAACAAAGCCACACACACACCGCAGCTACCAGCAAAAGACATGCGTGGAGATTTACAATCCATTCTGAAAGACCTCGGAGAGCTCCATCGTCGTCAGATCAGCCTGAACGAAGAAGTTACCGAGAGAATTCCAGACCATTCAAAGAAGCTGCAACCAGACGCTGTCATCGAGTTGACAGACCTCGCTCCAAGACAGGCTGCCATTCTTGAAGAGTTGAAAGCAATTCAGCAGCGTGGGCTGGAGCTCAAAGCTGAATTGCCAGTGAAGCGGCAGCGTATTGAAGAACTTGGAAATCTGGCAATCAAAGACCAGGAAACAAGCCTCTCTGCACTGGAGGCGAACAGAAGCGACCTGATTGTTGCCACTCAGGTTCAAGCTGTTGACGCAATCACCAACTTCCAGAAAGCGTTCAAAAACCACGAATTTGCAGCAGCACTGGGGGTCTTAACCATCCTCGTGCTCGTGCTTTGGAAAACATTTGCCAAAGGCCCACTTGCGGTCGTGCCGGCTCCACTGGTCGGGGTCGTTGTCGCGACCGCGGTTGCCACCTATTGGCAACTGCCGGTGCTGTATGTTGAAGTCCCGACAGCCATCATGGAAGACCTTCACTTTGTGAAATGGTCAACCTTTACCGACGCAAACTGGGGGGCAATTCTCACCACGGCAGCGGTCATTGCAGCCGTGGCGAGTGCCGAAACGCTGCTTTGTGCGACCGCGGTCGACTCATTGCACTCTGGCCCACGAACAAACTACGACAAAGAACTTTCCTCACAGGGCGTCGGGAACATCATCTGCGGATTCATGGGCGCCTTGCCGATGACCGGAGTGATCGTTCGAAGCTCTGCAAACGTTCAGGCAGGAGCGAAATCGCAACTGTCATCAATCCTGCATGGTGTCTGGCTGCTGATCTTCGTTGCTCTGCTGGCATCCATGTTGAGAATGATTCCAACCGCTGCCCTGGCTGGAATCCTTGTCTACACTGGTTACAAACTCGTCGACATCAAAGCCGTTAAACGTCTTGCAAAATTCGGGTGGAGCGAAGTCTTCATTTGGGCGGCGACAGTCCTTGTGATCGTTGTCGAAGACCTGTTGCTTGGGGTGATCACAGGTCTGGTGCTGGCGGTCGGTAAGCTGGTACTCAAATTCAGCACACTAAAGATTCAAGTCGTGAGCAACTCCAACACGAACGAAACGACGATCGGTCTTGAAGGAAATGCCAGCTTCTTGCGATTGCCTAAACTCGCTAGAGGACTTGAGCGTGTTCCTGCCCGATCGACAGTCTCTTTCGATCTGACGAGATTGAGTTATCTGGATCAGGCCTGTCTTGAGCTCTTGGAGCAATGGGCCGACCAGCATCGCCAGACTGGCGGTACAGTGAACGCCGACTGGAAGATGCTAGAGCAGTTTGCCCGCGGGGCAGTGACGAACGGAACCACCGCTGAGTCACTTTCACGAGTCGCCTAGAGCAGTTTGCTCTACCAAGTGCCCGCGTAGCGGCCGTTTCGGTAGATGAAACACAACTCGCCGCGTGGCGGAAGCGTGGAAATTATTTCCCAAGGTGCTCTAGCAATCGGCATAAAGCTGGGGCACAGCGACTGAGATTAGAGTTGCTTCCCTCAGATCGTTGAACAGAGTGAGCCATCATTTCGTCAGGAATGGTGGCTCACTTTTTTTGCTGTAAGGCCATGCAGTACGACACGCACGCTGATGCGATCCTGGATGGTAACTTCCCGAGCCCCGTAGGCTCGTCGACTATCTACACAGCAACGCCGCTCGCCTGATTTTCCTCTTTACGACCAATCACATTCACAGTCGATTCGCAGTGTGAATGACCAGAATAACGGGCTTCATCTGCCCTACGCCAACAAAAAACCCGCAGGTGAGTCAGGGAATCCCATTCTCACACTGCGGGTCAGATCAATTAAACCAGCGAATTACTTCTTCGCTCGTTCAGCCTTTTCCTTGCGGCGACGCTCAACGACTTCGTCCTGAACGTTTTTCGGAACCTGCTTATAAGAACCGAATTCCATGCTGAATCCGCCCTTACCTTGGGTCATCGAGCGAAGTTCGTTTGCATAGTCGAACATGCTCGCAAGCGGAATTTCTGCATTGATGTAACAGGTCTTGTCGCGGTTGTCAGTGTTGGTGATCACACCACGCTTGCTGGACAGGTGCCCTGTAATCGCCCCTTGATAGTCATCTGGAGCTTCCACTTCGAGTCGCATAATCGGCTCGAGCAGAACCATGCCAGCTTTCTCAAGGTTCTCACGCATGGCTGCCCATCCGCAAGTTTCGAACGCTTTTTCCGAAGAGTCGACGTCGTGATAGCTACCGTCCACGAGGTCGGCACCAACACGAACCACTTCGCACTCAATCAACGGACCTTTAGCAAGAGCGCGGATGAACCCTTCTTCCACTGGCGGAATGAACTGCCCTGGAATGCGTCCCTGGCTGATCTTGTTGTTGAACTGGAAAGTCGGTTCAGCATCTTCTGGCAGTGGATAAATCTTACCAACGATGTGAGCGTACTGACCAGATCCCCCGGTCTGCTTCTTGTGCTTGTAGTTGTACTCGATCTCTTTGGTTGGCATTTCTTTGTAAGCCACTTTTGGCTCACCAACCGTGACTTCGACCTTGTATTCACGCTTAATACGCTCGATGTAAATTTCGAGGTGCAGCTGTCCCATCCCTGCAATGATTGTCTCATTGGTTTCAGGGTCAGTGCTGACGTGGAATGTCGGGTCTTCACGGCGGAATCGTTCGAGTGCTTTACCGAGCTTGTCGGCGCCATCACGCTGAGCTGGCTCGATCGACAGACGAATCACCGGTACTGGAACGAAGATGTTTTCCAGAGAGTAGTTCACGCTTTCGTCGCAGAACGTATCCCCGGAAGCACAATCGATCCCCACGACCGCGATGATGTCCCCTGCCACGCCCGACTCGATGTCTTCACGATCATTGGAGTGCATACGCACCAGACGACCGAAGCGGACCTTCTTGCCAGTACGGGTGTTAATGTAACTGTCACCCTTCTTGATCGTTCCCTGATAAATTCGGGTGTAGGTCAACTGGCCGAACTGCTCCATGACCGTCTTGAATGCCATACAGACGAGCGGCTTGGATGGGTCTGTTGCAAGATCAACTCGCAAGGTTTCGCCTTCAGGAACGGTGCCATTCTTATGGCCCTTTTCCGTTCCATCGATATCAATCGCAGTAATGTGGCGATCCAATGGACTTGGGAGGTAGTAAAGAACAGCATCGAGCAGTTCCTGAACCCCTTTATCCTTGAATGCAGTTCCGCACATCACTGGTGTGATGGACTGAGTCAGTGTTGCACCGCGAATGATTTTACGGATCTCTTCGACCGGGAAGTCCTTCTCTTCCAGCAGCGCTTCCATCAAGTCATCGCTGAACATGGACAAAGATTCGAGCATTTCCTGGCGACGTTCTTTGGCTTTCGCCAGCAACTCAGCAGGAATTTCGGTCTTTACGACCTGTTCCCCACGCGGTCCTTCGTAACGAACAGCCTTCATTTCGACGAGATCGATTGCCCCTTCGAAGTTGGCTTCCGCCCCGATTGGCATCACGATTGGAACTGGCGTTGCACCGAGCTTGTCACGGATCTGCTGAACAACGCTGTAGAAGTTCGCACCGGTTCGGTCCATCTTGTTGACGAACGCAATACGTGGAACCTTATAGCGCTTCATCTGGCGGTCGACGGTCAAAGACTGGCTTTGAACACCACCGACTGAGCAAAGAACCAGAACAGCACCGTCCAGAACGCGGAGTGAGCGTTCGACTTCGACGGTGAAGTCCACGTGTCCCGGGGTATCGATCACGTTCACAACGTGATCTTTCCAACGGACCTGAGTTGCAGCGGAAGCAATGGTAATTCCGCGCTCACGCTCCAGGTCCATGAAGTCCATGACTGCGCCGTCGCCGTCGCCCTTCACTTCGTTAATTTTGTGAATACGACCGGAATAAAACAGGATGCGCTCGCTGAGCGTCGTTTTCCCAGAGTCGATGTGGGCGGAGATCCCGATGTTCCGAATTTTTGAAAGATCCATTGCGAACCCAGTTAAAATAAAAGATTTTGAAGAGATTCGGCAGCGGCTTCTGAAGAAACCAGAGGCCGTTCTCTACGACGGCAGCCAAAAAAGAGACAAAAAGCACGAAGAGTGAGAGTCACTCTATTCACAAGTGGACTGCATGGCATATCTGCCCGGCCATCCTCGCAATTGATTGCGTGGATGCCGTTAAACCCGAACGGCTCGAATGGGGTTCTGCATGCTTAAAGTCCTGTCTTGAAAACGCTGAAAAACCTGAAATCCGCCATGAGTCGGGGTATCGTTATGCACCTTGTTAACCCAAAGTCAGGTTAATCAACGTGAAACACACCGACAGCCTGGTCGAACTTCGTTGGTAACCAACGGCATGAGCTGGATGCCGTCCTCAGACGCATCAAGTGAAAGGGGAAGGCTCAAGCGAGCCCCAATTGATAGACCTTCCACGACGCTACGCTTCTCGACCATGTCAGATGTTATCGAGTCGCAAGTCTCGGGGGAAGAGGAAAACAATTCAAATTCTGTGTGTTTTATGTGAACCTGCCGCCTGAGCGGTCCTGTCGTTAAAACAGATTTTAACCCTGCTTTTTTTCACAACCCATTGACCGAAAGACGGTTACTCCACAAACCATCCCCCAGCAATAGAAAAGGACTCCCGTGCACAAACGAGAGTCCTTACCGTGCATTTCCCGAAACCGCCTAACCAACCTGATACACAGAATTCAGCTTGTCTTCGTCCGAAGAGGCTGCTGTGCGGTCGCAAAACAGAGCGACACGGTCGACTAATCGGCGACCTTGGAATCAGTGTTTGAAGTGGCGACGACCGGTAAAGATCATTGCGATTCCGTGCTCGTTACAAGCCTGAATCACCTCTTCATCATTACGCGAGCCGCCCGGCTGAATCGCTGCAGTCACCCCGGCTTTGGCTGCATTATCAATCCCGTCACGGAACGGGAAGAATGCGTCAGACGCAATGACCGATCCCCGACTTCGATCGCCCGCCTTGAAGGTCGCGATCATCGATGAATCAACCCGACTCATCTGTCCTGCCCCGGCTCCCAGCAGCATTCCGTCTTTTGCCAGAACGATGGCATTCGACTTCACATGCTTGCACACCTTCCAGGCAAACTGGAGGTTTCGCAACTCTTCGTCTGACGGAGCCCGATTCGTCACCACCTTGTATTCGTTCTCAGGATCCTGCTGATCGTCTCGATCCTGCACCAGCAGCCCACCTGTGACGCGACGATAATCGAGGCCAGAAGACTGATTCCCCAACATCGCTTCACACTGCAACAAGCGAACGTTGTTCTTCCACTTTGGTTTTGTCGTGAGAATCTCAAACGCCTGAGCATGGTACGCCGGAGCAATGATGGCTTCGATGAAGCGTCCCGGTTCAGCAAGTGCTTCGGCAGTTGCGACATCAACCTCACGGTTGAACGCCAGAATCGACCCGAAGGCGCTGACTGGATCGCCGGCATACGCCTGCAGGAAGGCATTCAACAGATCGGAACCCACAGCACAGCCGCATGGATTGGTGTGCTTGATCACCACAGCGGCCGGATCGCTGAACTCGCGAACCAGATTAAAGGCCGCATCGAGATCAAGCAGGTTGTTGTATGAAAGCTCTTTGCCGTGCAGTTTCTGTGATTTTGAAACAGAAGCAGCAGGAGCATTCTTTTCCACGTAAAACGCTGCTGACTGATGGGGATTTTCGCCATAACGAAGATCCGCATCTTTAGTGAAAGACAGCGTCAGCTTCTCTGGAAACTTGCTGGCACTCCCCTGCAATGTCAGGAAGTAATCCGAAATCGCCCGATCATATTGGGCTGTCATTTCAAACGCCGCCTGAGCCAATTCACGCTTGAATTCGAGAGTGAGCCCCGGGCCGTTCAATTGTTCCAAAACGCGATCGTACTGCTCTGACTTGGTGACGATCCCAACATAGGCATGGTTCTTCGCTGCAGAGCGAACCATACTTGGACCACCGATATCGATGTTCTCGATCGCGTCTTCGGTTGTCACGTTCGGCTTAGCAATGGTCGCTTCGAACGGATAGAGGTTCACAACAACCAACTGAAACGGGATGATTCCGTGAGCCTGAATTGCTTCGGCGTGCTCAGGATGATCAGGCATCCCGAGAATCGCCCCATGAATACGTGGATGGAGCGTCTTCACACGGCCATCCATAATTTCCGGAAATCCGGTGTAATCAGAAACATCAATCACCGGAACGCCAAGCTCTTTCAGGAACTTCGAGGTTCCTCCGGTCGAGAGAATTTCGAAGCCCAGTTTCGCGAGTCCCTGAGCAAATGGCCCAAGACCGGTTTTATCGCTGACACTGATCAATGCTCGACGCGGAGCGGTACTCATAGCTATCTGTTCCCGTTTCAAAAAGTGAAGTGAAACAGGCTATCCGAGCAGGCGACGGGAAGCAAATGCGACAGTTCAAGTTCCTTCCCCCGATCGTAAACACCTCAAGTCAGATTGCAGAACTCCAAAAGAGAAACAGCAAGGCGACTTCGTCCTGGAAGCCACCTTGCTGCAGATGATTGGGCGGTTTTCAAACTTCACTGGCAGTCAAAAATTTACGGCATAAGCATCATCACTGCTGGTGCACTCACTCCAACGATTCTTCCCACCTTCTCAGGTATCGAGAGCACCTTCGGAAAGAATTTTCACGCTTCCGCTGCACGGGCACTCGGTAGAGCAAACTGCTAGTTCTTGATTTGGAGCGTAATCCCGGTCTTTCCTAATGGAACAGATGAGGTTTTCGCCTTGGTTGGATTCACGGGAACCATCAATGGGGCTCCTTTTCCTGGAACACCGTAGGGAGGAATCACAGTCCCTGGCACCACTGGAACCGCTTTCCCCGGATAAACCGGATACGGTGCGGTTGGCCCCGGCACCACAACAGGGCTTGGAATCACAGGCACCGCGGACGAGGCAGGCAACCCGGTCAACTCCTGATGCAATTGGTTGAGATTCACTTCGATCCCAGCCAGCATCTGAATCGCGTGATCAACATGGACATTCCCTGAATGATGCGTTTCCGGGTGATACACATAGCCTTTCGGAATCAGGTGATACGAGCCAGATCGGTGCACTGCGAAGTCACACGACAACAGATGCGATCTCAGTTCCTGCACGTGTTCAAAGGCATGATCCAACTCCCGATCCAAAACGTGTGCAGGTCGACGCTGATAGATCAACACCTGAATCTTATGGAGATCAGTGATCAGGTTTTCGACGTCCTGCAACAGGTGCCGCTGATCCCGAGACCGTGCGAACTCGTCATGAATCTCCCACCGCAGGTCGCGTGCTGCAGCAAGTGCTGTGAATGTCAAATCGTCGTACCGTCGGGCGGCCCCCTGAGCGAACACTGTTGTCGCGAACACAGGCAAAACAAATGCCGCAACCAGAACTCGAGTCAATGTCGTCTTCATGATGATGACTTTCCGTAAATGACGTTCCCGTCACGTTTGAAAACCGTTTGCCCTGGGAATGCCTTTCACAAGAAGCATGTTGGATACCCAAACGAGTCAAACCTTCACGAATATCCACATTGCACTACTGGGAAACGACTTGTGCGATTTGTTCGATTTTCAGCACAATTCCGAAAGCGCCATCCAGCAGATACTGCCGAAATCACAACGACGACACCCAATCTCCATTCGCATCCTGCTCGCCTCCGGTTTTCTCAGCCGATGCCTTCTTCGGGCAAGAATTTCCGCAACAGTTCACTTCCCGGAGACATCATTTCGCCAACGAATGCCAGCCAGCTGACGCATCCCTGAGGCAGGAAAACTCCGATTCGTCAAAATTCTTACCGCCGCATTCTGGAAGTCCCATGCAAAAGAGCCTATGAACACAATCATGAGTCTATAGATATTCATGATGGCACCAGGCGACAGACGTCATGGGTGACGCACGGCCGATGCCGACGATCGATCGGAAAATGTGAACCCACATGGCAGACTTTGATCTAGTAGTGATTGGTGGTGGACCGGCAGGTTACATCGGGGCGATTCGGGCATCCCAGTTGGGAAAGAAGGTCGCGATCGTTGAAGTCGAAAGCAAAATGGGAGGCACCTGCCTGCGAGTCGGCTGCATTCCCAGCAAAGCGCTGCTCGAATCCAGCCATATTTATGAAGCTGCTCGGCACGGGGCTGCAGATCGAGGAGTCACAATTGAAGGCGTGAAACTCGATCTCGGAGCCATGCTGAACCACAAGACAAAAGTCGTTGATACTTTTGCTGGCGGCGTCGACGGCCTGATGAGAAAAAACAAAGTCACACGCCTGCTTGGTCGCGGGCGCATTGACGCTCCAGGCAAAGTGACCATCGAGGGTGCCGAGACCAAAACCATCACTGCAGACGCGATTTTGATTGCCACCGGCAGTCAGCCATCCACTCTGCCGAACGTGGTTCTTGATGGCAAACTCGTCGGTTCAAGCACCGAAGCTCTTTCATACGAGGAAGTCCCTAAGAACCTCGTTGTGATCGGTGCCGGTGTCATTGGTCTCGAACTGGGAACCGTCTGGCGTCGCTTGGGCGCAAAGGTCACCGTGCTGGAGTTCCTCGATCGCATCCTGCCCGGCATGGATAGCGAGATCGCAAACGAAGCCCTGAAGATGTTCAAGAAACAGGGAATCGAGTTCCGTCTTGGAACCAAAGTGACCGGTGTGAAAACGACCGGAAATGGCTGCGAAATCCAGATCGAAGGTTCAGAACCGCTCGCCTGTGATCGCGTTCTCGTCGCTGTTGGTCGTAAGCCAAACACCGAAGGTCTCGGACTCGAAAAAGTCGGGGTCAATGTCGATAAGCGTGGCTTCGTGGCGGTCAACGACCACTACCAGACCAACGTGAAAGGCATTTTCGCTGTCGGCGACGTCATCGGCGGTCAAATGCTGGCTCACAAGGCCGAAGAGGAAGCCGTCGCTTGTGTCGAGCAGCTTTACACAGGCTATGGACACGTGAACTACGGTGCGATTCCTGGGGTGGTCTACACCGATCCAGAAATCGGTGCAGTCGGTAAGACGGAAGACCAGTTGAAGGCCGAAGGAATTCCTTACCGTAAAGGGTCCTTCCCGTTCGCAGCCAACGGACGCGCCCGAGCCAACGGAACCCCGGACGGCAAAGCCAAGATTCTGGCCCACAAAGAAACCGACCGCATCCTTGGCGTTCACATCATCGGACCAATTGCTGGCGAGCTGATTGCAGAAGCTGTCGCTGCCATCGAATTCGGAGCCACCAGCGAAGACCTCGCCCGTTGCTCACATGCCCACCCGACACTGTCTGAAGTGCTGAAAGAAGCAGCACTGGCAGTCGATGGCCGCACGTTGAACATGTAGCCAGCCAACTAGTCAGCCAACTGACCTGAAACAGAAACGGCGTCGCGTTGAGATCAACACGACGCCGTTTCTTATTGTCTGACCGCAACATTCCCGACTTCCGGGACGTGGGGTTAAATCTCAATCCCGAGTTCTTCAATCTTGCGATAAAGACTCGACAGGCCCAGCTTCAAGCGTTTTGCCGCTTCACGTTTATCCGGCCATTGTCGCAACACTCGGGTAATGTGCAGTCGCTCGTAGTGACGCAATGCACTTCGCAAATCGTCTGTATCAGGAAGCGGTTGCCCCAGCCCCAGAAGATCCGGTGGCAGATCGCCCGGCTCAATCTGAGTGCCATCACACATGATGACCGCACGCTCGATCGCGTTATCAAGCTGGCGAACGTTCCCCTTCCATTGAGCCGACATCAGCAGGCGAATTGTCTCACTGGAAGCACTGACAACTCGCTTTCGCAACGTCCGCGAATGCTTCGCAACAAAGTGATCGACCAGTTCCGGAATGTCATCAAGTCGTTCACGCAGCGGCGGAATCCGGATCTTCACACCGTCGAGACGATAGAAGAGGTCTTCCTGAAAATTCCCTTCCCCAACGAGACGCAACAGGTCTTCACTGGTCGACGCGATAATCCGACAGTGGACCGGATAAGTCTCTGCTCCCCCTGACGGCATACTTTCCTGATACTCGATCGCCCGTAACAACTTGGTCTGGGTTCCCATCGGCAGACTGGCGATTTCATCCAGAAAGACGGTTCCATCCCCCACAGTTCGCAAGATCCCGGGCTGCGACTTGTTGCCGGATTCACTGCCGAACAGCTCAGCTTCCAGCATTTCGATAGGACGAGTTCCACAATTGACCGCAAGAAATTTCTGATCCTGCATCGGTCCCGCAGAATGAATTGCCCGGGCAAACAGTTCTTTTCCGGTCCCAGTTTCACCGACAAGCAATACATTCGAATGAGTTGCTGCAATCTTGCTGATGGTCTCATGCAACACACGCAGTGGTTCGCTCGACCCGATGATCTGATCAAATCGGTTCGGCTGAGCGAGTTCGCGTCGCAGCTTCTGGTTTTCGAGGTAGAGATCCCGGTACTCGAAAACACGGCGGAGCTTGTTTGCAAGGTCATCAAAGATGACCGGCTTGGTGAGATAGTCGAACGCGCCTGCCTTGAATGCTTCGACTGCAGATTCCACAGTTCCATAAGCTGTGATAATCAACACGAAAACCGAAGGGTTGATCTTGTGCATCAACCGCATCATTTTGATGCCATCCCCATCGGGAAGCTGAATATCGCAAATGGCAACGTGGAAATCTTTCTCACGCGCCCGGGCGATTCCTTCGTCCACCGAGACGGCTTTGGTGACCTGATATCCTTCACCAATGAGAAACTCCGCGAGCGTATTCCGAATCACCGGCTCGTCTTCAACGATCAGAATCTGACGCACGAAGTTGGGATCGGAAGTCAAACGGTTACTCATAAAGACACGATCCGAAGGACAGGAACTGGCCGTGGGAAATTTACCTGGGCACCTGTGGGCACAACACTTCCAGTGATCATCCGGAATTGGCGACTCTCGGATGGTCTGGAAACCGCCTTCACAATTGTTGCAGAAGCCGCTGTAAGCCTGCGAGTGATGCATTCCTGAACAGGTTTGCAACGCCCTTGAGATCAGCCTTCAGCGCACTCCTCACCCGGGCATTCTAGACAATTCTCCAAACAATTGTGCAGCTGAGAGGAGGAGGATTTTCCACAATTCCAATCTGGAATCGGACTCGGCAACCCAGATCACACTCCCCCAAAACAGGCAGGTGCAACGAACCCGCAACGCATCAGCCAACGCCCCCCCACAGAAAGGATTCCGCCAGAGCAATTCTGGAATTGCAGTGTGACGCATCTGACACGCGTGACTTCGGCATTCCTCACTCGAAGACCCGCTATGCGACCGCTCGACAGACTGAATCCAACCAAAAGAAATAACCGCTACGAACCTAACCTCCACATTGCGGGCAGGAATAGTGGAGGCTCAGGCGATCCACCTGCCAGTCCGGCTCTGCCGTTCCTGACGCGACATGGATGAGATGAATTACTCCGCGTCCCTGCTCCAGAGCCGTCTCGACCGAATCAGCAATTCGCCCACGGGATTCGGCATCCACTTTGACGCGATCGATAATTGCCTCAATCTGGTGAGCACGTTTGTGGTCGATCTTTGGGACTTCTTCAATCAAGTGCGTCTTGCCATCAATACGAACTCGCAAAAATCCTTGCGTTGTCAGTCGCTCCCAGACCTTCTCGAAACTCTGACCTGGCAACACCTGTAACGGAGCGGCGAGATACAATCTGGTGCCTTCCTGCAGACTGAGAACTCGTTCCACAATCTGATCGGTCGTCTGTCGTGTCACCGGCTGCTGACAGGTCGGGCAATACATCTCGCCCAGCCGGGCAAACAGAACGCGAAGATAGTCATAAATCTCCGTCACGGTTCCGACAGTAGAACGCGGCGTCGCCCCCACCGACTTTTGTTCAATCGCAATCGCAGGTGACAACCCGGCAATGTGCTCCAGTTTCGGCTTCGGCATCTGCCCCAGGAACTGTCTGGCATATGCAGAGAGCGACTCCACATACCGACGCTGCCCCTCTGCATAGAGCGTGTCCATTGCCAGTGATGTTTTTCCTGAGCCACTGGGCCCACAGAAAACGCTCATCTCATCACGCGGGACTTTGACATTCACTGACTGCAGATTGTGCTGTGACGCCCCGCGAATCACGATGAAATCGGTCTCTGCACTCCCTGCACTTCGCTTGAAGCTCGACTGAATCTTTGGTTTCGCCGTATGCGACTTCTTACTCGGAAAAAGGATCGGGGCGAGTGCGCGTCCGGTGTGACTTTCCTTACACTTTGCAATCACTTCCGGAGGTCCTTCTGCGACCAGCGTTCCTCCCCCAGCGCCCCCTTCCGGGCCCATGTCGATGACCCAGTCCGCAGTCTTGATCACATCGAGATTGTGCTCGACGACGAGAACCGTGTTTCCGTCTGCCACGAACCCATGCAGCACTTCGAGCAACTTGCGGACGTCTTCGAAGTGCAACCCGGTTGTCGGTTCATCCAGAAGATACAGCGTCTTTCCGGTCGAGCGTTTTCCCAGCTCGCGCGCCAGTTTGATTCGTTGAGCTTCTCCCCCGGAGACAGTCGGCGATGGCTGCCCCAGTTTCATGTAATCCAAACCGACGTCATGCAGCGTCTGCAACATCCGATGGATCTTGGGATGATTCTTGAAGTGCTCCAGTGCCTCCTGGACGTCCATATCAAGAACGTCAGCGATGGACTTGTCGCGATACTTCACTTCCAGCGTTTCATGATTGAATCGCTTGCCGTCACAGACCGTGCAGGGAATCCAGATGTCCGCGAGAAAGTCCATTTCCAGACGAGTCGCCCCGTTGCCCTCACAGGCTTCACAGCGTCCTTCCGGAACATTGAAGCTGAAACGCCCCGGCTGATACCCCCGAATCTTCGCCTGCGGAAGCTGGGTATAGAGCGTGCGGATTTCATCAAACAATTTGACATACGTTGCCGGATTCGAACGAGGTGTCCGACCAATTGGTGACTGGTCGATATCAATCGCCTTATCAAGCAGCTTCAGCCCTTCGACTTTCTTGTGCGCTCCCGGCGTCCCTTTTCCACCATTGACATCCCGGTTCAATACTTCCCAAAGGATGTCATTGCTGATGGAACTCTTTCCCGAACCGCTCACCCCGGTGATGCAGACAAACATCCCCAGAGGAATCTCGATATCGACTCCTTTGAGATTATTGTGCGTCGCCCCGACAATCTTGAGACGGTTCTTCGTTGGCTGCCGCCGCTCTTTGGGAACTGGAATCGAAATGCGTCCGGAGAGATACCCTCCGGTGACACTTCGTTCGTTCGCCATGATTTCATCAGCGGTCCCCTCGGCGACAATTTCTCCCCCGCGAACTCCCGGCCCCGGACCAAAGTCGACAATATGGTCCGCTGCGCGCATCGTGTCTTCATCGTGCTCGACCACGATGACAGTGTTTCCCTGATCGCGCAAACTCAGCAGACTGTCCAGCAGCATGTCGTTGTCGCGAGGATGCAGACCGATCGAAGGTTCATCGAGGATGTACAAGACGCCCACGAGCCCGGAACCAATCTGACCGGCCAGTCGAATGCGTTGCGATTCTCCTCCGGAAAGAGTGGGAGCCGAACGATTCAGAGAGAGATATCCCAACCCGCATTTCTGCAAGAATCCCAGTCGTCCACGGATCTCTTTCAGCGCCTCTTCTGCAATCAGGCGCTGCGTCTCACTCAACTCCAGCGACTCGAAAAATTCAAACGCATCATCAACGGACAGATCGCACACTTTCGGCAATGAAAGCGAACTTGCAGACTTGCCGGACTTCGATGTCAGCAGCACGTTTCGAGCCTGAGGATTGAGTCGATCCCCGTTGCAGCTGCTGCAGCCCACCACTTCCATATATTTTTCGAGCTGCCGACGGCGCATGGGGTTCTTCCCCTTCATGAACTCGTCATGCAGATCATTGATATAGCCTCCCCAGCGGCCTCCATGCTTCCACATCCCCCCTGAGTGACGCCACGAGAAGGTGATATTCCGATCCCCGGTGCCGTACAGAAACTTCTGTTGAGCCTCTTTCGGAACATCCTGCCACGGCAACTTATAAAGGCTCCCCTCCTTCATGCCGGTGTCTTGTTCAATCGCCTCCCCCACGCCCTTGAGAATATGGCGTTTCCATCTCCCGATTTTTTTGAACGATTTGAGCAGCTCAAACGCTCCCTGACTCAACGGAAGCTCTGGTTGCGTAATCAGTCGATCCAGCACGAAATCATGTCGCATTCCCAAACCGGTGCAGTCCTTGCACATCCCGAGCGGACTGTTAAAGCTGAACAATTGCGGCGATGGCGGTTCATATCCAATCCCGCAACTCGGACAGGCATAATGCGCCGAGTACAACCGTTCGCTGGTTGCCCCCTTCTCTTCTTCCGCAAGAACGATCAGGCGTCCCTTACTCAGTCGTGTGGCCGTTTCAATGGCGTCCGCGAGTCGCGTCCGCTGGCCTTTTCCAGACACCAGACGATCGACCACCACATCAATGGTATGTTTGAAGTGCTTCTTCAAACCGAGGTCATCTGACAGCTGTACCAGTTCCCCATCGACACGGGCGCGAATGAATCCCTGCTTCAACAGGTCGGCAAACAGATCCCGAAACTCCCCTTTCTGCTGCTGTACGAGCGGAGCAAGGATCTGGTACTTCGTCCCTTCAGGAAGTGCGAGAATGCTTTCGAGAATCTGATCGGTCGATTGAGCTGTGATCGGCTGGTGACACTGCACGCAGTGCCCTTGTCCGACGCGAGCAAACAGAACTCGCAGATAATCGTAAATCTCGGTGATCGTCCCGACGGTACTGCGCGGGTTGCGTGAAGTGACTTTCTGCTGAATCGAGATGGATGGAGCCAACCCGGAAATGAGATCAACTTCAGGCTTGGGCATCTGCCCGAGGAATTGACGGGCATACGTTGACAGCGATTCGACATACCGACGCTGGCCTTCTGCATACAGCGTGTCGAAGGCGAGTGAACTCTTGCCGGAGCCACTCACACCCGTCATGCAGATCAGTTGATTCCGAGGCAGAGTGAGCGTCACCCCGCGCAGGTTATGTTCGCGGGCACCACGAATGAGGATGTCTGTAGCAGCCATGCGGATCGGTTATCCATGAAAACAAAGTAGGTCCCGTAATCATATCCATTCGCCTGTCGATTGCAGAGCGAATCACCGGCGTTTCCCTTGTATTCCAAGCTCGGGACAGAGCGACACTCACTCGACATTTCCCGCGAGCCGATTGACTCCAGCGACTCAGGTCGGTATCCATCACATCAACAGAAACACAATTGTTCTTGAGAGGCGAACCGGGATGCGTAATACACTGCAAGCAACCGCCAGAGGTTTCGTTCTCATTGTGTGCATGATTTCTGTGTGCATGATTTCTCAGGCAATCGCCGCTGATGTCCCGTCGGAAAGTGACTATTACAAGATCGTCACCGCCGAGATTCCGCAGGGTGTCGTACTGGAAGCCTGTGCATTTCAGATGATGCCAGACGGGCGTCTCGCAGTCGCATCACGACGCGGCGAAATCTGGATGATTGCCGACCCGTTTTCAAAGGAAATTCGTGCATCCCAGTTCACCCGATTCGCTCACGGACTGCATGAAGTCCTGAGTTTGGCGGAACGGAATGGCTGGCTGTATGTCGTTCAACGATGCGATGTCTCTCGACTGAAAGACACCAACAACGACGGCAAAGCGGACCTGTACGAAGTTGTCAGCGACGCCTGGGGGATCTCCGGGGACCAGCATGAATACGCATTCGGGTCCAAATTCGATCGCAACGGCGATTTGTGGATCACTTTGTGTTTGACCGGTTCATTCACAAGTAAAGCGGAATATAGGGGCTGGTGCGTCCGTGTGAATGAAAACGGCAAGCTGGTTCCAACAGCAAGCGGGATTCGCTCGCCGGGTGGAATGGGATTCAACGCGACAGGTGATGTCTTTTACACCGACAATCAAGGTCCGTGGAACGGAACCTGTACGCTTCGCCTGCTTCGTCCCGGAAAATTTGCTGGACACCCAGGAGGGCTCGACTGGTATTCCAAGGTCGAAAGCACTCTCGGCAAAGCGCCTCAGATGCCACAATCCGGGGGGCGAATGGTTGCCGAAGCCGACCGAATTCCGGAACTCGAACTCCCAGCCGTCTATTTCCCGTACAAGAAGATGGGCCAATCGGCGAGTGGCATCACCTGTGATCTCTCCGGAGGAAAGTTCGGCCCATTCGAAAAACAATTGTTCGTCGCCGATCAAACTTACAGCCAGATCATGCGAGTCGATCTCGAACAGATCGACGGTGTCTACCAAGGAGCCTGTTTTCCGTTCCGTGAAGGATTTGGTTCAGGACTCGTCGGGCTGGAATCGAGTGAAAAAGGGCCGATTTTCGCAGGAGGAACCGCCCGAGGCTGGGGGTCACGCGGGAAGTTCGAATTCTCAGTGGAACGTCTCGACTGGACTGGGAAAACTCCATTTGAAATTCAGACCATGCGTCTGAATTCAGACGGGTTCACACTGACGATGACTGAACCGGTTGATGTCACAACTGCAACCTCGAAAGACTCTTACTCACTGGGAACTTATACCTATATCTATCAGTCAGCCTACGGGAGCCCGGAGGTCGATCAAACAACACCTGTCATCGAATCCATTTCCGTCGACGACGACGCCAAAACAATTCGCCTTGTCGTGAAGGGACTGCAACGAGGGCATGTTCACGAACTCCATCTGAACGGAGTTCGCTCACAAAAGCAGATGCCACTGTTGCATCCGGTGGCCTACTACACGCTCAATCGATTCAAACAACCAGAGGGAACCGGGCAACGAGCAGCCAAATAGTCCAGTCCAGACCTGCTCGACGGTTGGAGATCAGACGTCGCGATTTGCCAAGAGTCATTTACAGAGTCATTTACCAGGAGTAAACGTCTCGCAACCGGTTCAGCATTGCCTGCTCTAAAGCGGCATCGCGTCCTTGTGGAATCCACCGCGAGGGGGCTGACTGCCCTACGACAGGGTTCAGATCACGAACAAGCGGAGTGCTCTCCGAGAATGTCGACGCACCCGGGGAATTTCCGGCGACCCCAGGAAGATCTTCCAACTGCTTGTAAGCAGCCACGCTCACCAGATATCCCTGACCGTTATCGTCAGGCTGTAAGCTAAGAACGACAATCCGACGGATCGACTGCAACGAGCTCTCAAGACGGCTCGCGAATCCTACGGAATCATGATGCCAAGGCTCCAGCACCCCTGAGCCAACTTTCGGCAATGTCTCAATCGTTCGACCTAACCGGTTTTCTCGCCCGATTTCAAACTGGAAGTCGTGCAGCACGTCCACTGCCCGTTCCCAGACCAGTTCTTCATTCTGAGTCGCGACCAGTAACGGATTGGTGATCGGAATCCGCGCATTGGACATCACTCCACCCCCGGGACTCATGCAGCCCGGAAAGCAGAAGAGCAAGCCAACGAACAGGATACGCACCACAATCACAGTGGGAGAACCGCTTGAGGATTGAGAATTGAAAGGTCAGGAATCCGAACTCAGAATGAAATTCACAAGTCGCGGAGTTTCTCAGGAACGGCAAAACGCCTCAAGACGAAGTTCAAAGTCCACAAACAACTGCAGAACAAATAGTTAAAACTCGCCGATCGTTCTCCCCACCCCCCTCTTCAGAAATTTCCCGATTCGCCAAATTGACACTGAGTCTCAATTTCTTCAATAATACTCCCGTGCGACGAGTCTCGAACGCATGTATTGGAGACCCGCCATCAGAACTGTTTCACTGATCTTCATTGAAATCTTCACTGAAAACCTGCTGTGTCTAAAACACTCGCACTCGCCGCCCTGCTCTTGCTGTCTTCCCTGACTTTCCCCCACGGGGCGAACGGGGATGATCAGCAATCTTCGACGGCTACGCCTGAGGCAGCCCAAACAGAGGTTCCAGCCGCGACACCGGCAACCGCATCAGACAAGACTCCAGCGGCGGCCCAAACGCAACGATTCACGGGACGGGCTGGCTTTTTCGAACGCATCCCCCCACGACCGCCAGAGACTCCCGAACAACTTCAGGAGCGTACGTCGAAATTGCGTGAGGCCTATTCGAAACCGACCAGCGAATGGCCAGCCCCGACTGTCGACGATGGGGTCATGTGGAAAGAGTTGGGACTCCTCCCACAAGTATTACATCCTGAAGAGAATCCCTTCTCAAAAGAGAAGGCGTTGCTGGGGCGGACACTCTTCTTTGATCCACGACTGTCGCGGACACAAGAAATGGCCTGTGCATCATGCCATGACCCTGACCTTGGATGGACCGATGGGAAGACCGTGTCGTTCGGACTTAGCCGTTCGGAACTGAAACGCAATTCTCCTCCCCTGATGAATCTTGCTCACTTCGAATCGTTCTTCTGGGACGGGCGAGCAAAATCGCTGGAAGATCAGGCTGAACAGGTTCTGGCAAATCCACTCGAAATGGACTGCTCTGAAGATTCCATTCAGGAGCGTCTGGGGGCAATGCCAGGGTATCAGGAGAGTTTTCGCAAGGCATTTGGTGATCCTGAAATCACCATTGAACGTGTTGCTCAAGCGATCGCATGCTTTGAACGAACACTCGTTGGCGGTCGCAGTCGCTTCGATACCTTTCTGAAAGGAAAACCTGAAGCACTGACTGACGCCGAAATCCGTGGGCTCGATGTCTTCAGAACCGCTGGCCGATGTATGAACTGCCACAACGGCCCTTTGCTCTCCGACAACCAGTTTCACGATATCGGGTTGAGTTACTACGGTCGCAAGTACGAAGACCGTGGACGCTATGAAATCACATCAAACGCAGAGGACGTCGGGCGATTTAGAACGCCGACACTTCGCAACATCGCCAATACACGACCATATATGCACAACGGGCTGTTTGAACTTCCCAACGTGCTACGGATGTACAACGCAGGCATGCCAACGCTGGTCCCGAAAGAAGATCAACAGGACGACGCGTTGTTTCCGAAAAAGTCTCCACTGCTCAAACCATTGGGACTTAACTCCCAGGATCTGGAAGACCTCGAAGCGTTTCTGGAAGCCCTTTCGGAACCGCGAATTCGAGTTCGTCCGCCAGAACTTCCGCAGGTTTCAGCTGTGGAAGCAGCCACCGAAAAGCTACCTGTGAAGTAACTCCCGTGATCGAGGGCCTTGACACCGAGTCACAGGTGACAGTGCCACCTTCCCCCTTGCGTTCACGGGAAAACGCAGCCCCCTTTGAGCATGACGCTCGCCTCAAAAACGAATGCACATTCGTTCGACCTTAACTTAAGACCAATTCTTCAATTCGTCCTCACCCAAACTCGAAAACCGGATCGGTGGGGACCAACCATTGCCAGCCAAAGACACACAGATCGTCGGGCCAGTATTCGCTTCAGAGTTCACTCAAAAGCAGATACCGATCACTGTCTCAGCCAGCATCAGATGGGATTTCACCAAATTGTGTGCATTTTCACACAAAGGAATCGCCAATGATCACCCTGAGCCGCCACCGTTCTCAATCGAAAGCGCCGGGATCAAATCACCGTCGAGAAGGCTTCACACTCATTGAGTTGCTGGTCGTCATCGCCATTATTGCCATTCTGATTGCCCTGCTTCTCCCTGCCGTTCAACAGGCCAGAGAAGCGGCCCGCCGATCTGAGTGCAAGAACAACCTGAAGCAGATGGGACTCGGCTTTCACAACTTCGAGTCAACCTATCAGTTCTTCCCAGGGTCGCTGACACCGGGTTCGGTCTCCAACAGCGGAACCCATTACTGGGGTGCACAAATCCTGCCTTATCTGGATAGCAACCCACTGTCAGAAATCTATGACTACACGATTGCCTACAACAATTATGCCAATGCGGAAGCGGTGAAGTTCCACCTTCCATTTCAGGTCTGCCCGAGCAATCCTGAAGGATTCCGAGTGGTGATGTCCGGATCAAAGACAACCGCACCAGCAGGCAGCCCAGAGCGAACTAATGGGTGGGAATTCTCTGTAAACGACTACATCGGAGCACAAGGAATCAATGCACATATTCAGTACGCAATGACTCCTCCCGCATCGACAGACACATTCTTCATTGGCGGTGGAAAACTTCGCAAAGCTCGCGATATCACTGACGGGCTGTCCAATACGATCATGCTGATGGAATCTGCGGGACGCCCGGCAAAGTACGTCAAAGGTGGCATTACAACCACTGGAACCAACTCACTTTGCGGGTGGGCTGAGTCCGTTCCATGGTCACTGTATGCCTACAGCCAGGACGGGCTAAGCGCCGCCAACGCGACGAACAAAGGCTCTTGCATGATCAACTGCAGCAACACCCGCGCTGCTTACAGTTTTCACTCAGGCATGGCCAATTTTTTGATGGCAGACGGGTCCGTTCGCGGCATTAACGAGAATGTGAACATGGCAACGTATGTCGCCCTGATGACCATTGCGAGCGACGACATCGTCGGAGAGTTCTAGAAAGTTTGCTCTACCGAGTGCCCGCGTAGCAGATGACAGGACTCACTCCACGAACGGACAACTCCAGAAGTTTGTCTATTCGTGGAGTTCTTTGATCACACGACATGGATTGCCTGCGGCAACCACTCCCTCTGGTATGTCCTTAGTGACGACGCTTCCGGCGCCGATGACGGATCGGGAACCGATTTTCACCCCCGGACAGAGAATGGCGCCGCCTCCCACCCAGACATCAGAGCCAATCTCGATCGGCTTTCCGAACTCCACTTTTCTTCGAAGTTCGACGTTCAACGGGTGAGTTGCTGTGTAGATCTGAACCCCCGGGCCAAAGAGAGTGAAGTCACCAATTGTGACCTGGCAGACATCAAGGACTACGCAATTGAAGTTGAAATAAACCCGCTCTCCGAGTCGGATATTGACACCGTAATCGCAATAGAACGGGGGTTGAATTGAAACCGTCTCTCCACCAGTCCCCAACAATTCAATCAGCAACGAACGTCGCAAGTCCCGATCACTCTCGCGACTGAGATTCAACTGGTGGCAAAGGTCTCTCGCCCGTTCTCGTGCCGCACTCAATTCAGCGTCGTAAGGATCATAGAGTTCCCCTGCCAGCATCTTCTCACGCTCGCTACTCATCTGGTCACTCTCCTTAGAAACGGCTGGAAACTTCCAGTTTACCATGTCATGGAAACTGCGGAGCCCAGAATAAAGAATCCCTCAGGTCTCTTAACGACACCTGAGGGAAACGGAGCTTGATAGTGAGCCCTACAAATGCCGCGAGTCAGACACACGGCATGAGTTTGAACACGACTTATGCACGGCCGAGATATTCACCAGTTTCCGCGGCAATACGAATCTTTTCGCCGGTGGTAATGAAGGCCGGAACGAACACTTCAGCACCGGTTTCGACCGTCGCTGGCTTGCTGACGTTGGCGGTTGTGTTACCGCGAGCAGCTGGCTCTGTGTAAGTCACTTCCAGAATCACGTGCTTTGGCGGAGTCACACCGATCAACTGATCGTTCCAGTACATCAGGCCGACAGGTTCGCCTTCTTTGATGTACTTCATCTGTTCGCCACAGACTTCAGACGCGAGCTGAACTTGTTCAAAGCTCTCGTTGTCCATGAAGATGTAGTCGGTGCCGTTGAAGTAAGAGTACATGCCGTCCGCGTTACGAATGTCGGCCTCTTCCAGACTGTCACCGCTTCGATAGGTGATGTCCAGACTGGTTCCGGTCAGCAGGTTACGGATGCGGGTCTTGTACAGAGCCTGTCCTTTTCCCGGCTTCACGAAATTACATTCAATCATTTCGTACGGGGAACCTTCGTGGATGACTTTAAGTCCTTTACGAAAGTCACCGGCATTAATCTGTGGCATTGGTCTTTTTCCAGCGAATCGCTAAGTTGGCATGAGGGAAGTTCAAATGAATAAGCTGCGGTTGCAGCGTCTCGTTCAAGTCAGATTTCGACGGGGCCCAAGGAAAAGCTGCAGCCATTACAGCCGCCAGCACAGGATTCTTCCAAGAGATTCTCTGTCATTTTCCAGTCTGATATCCTCAACAGAGAATACCGTCTGAATCGAGAGGGGAAGAATAGCAAATGGCTGTGAGTCAGGAAATCTTGCCGCATCGGGATGCCATCAGGGACGAAATCTCTTCTGGCGACCGACGGTGGCAGCGCGACCTCGCCGCGGCGATTCGCGACGTTCCGACCCTTCTTTCCCGACTGCAGATCCCGGAAGCAGCCGTCAATGCGTTCCAACCGGGCCCCAAAGAATTCCCGCTTCTCGTTCCGGAAAGCTACCTTCAGAGAATGGAAATCGGAAATCCATCCGATCCTCTGTTGCTGCAAGTACTTCCAAAGCAAGAAGAACACCAGTTCCAGAGCGGCTACAAGAGCGATCCGGTCGGCGACAAATCGTCCCGTGTCGCACCGGGAATGCTCCACAAGTACCACGGGCGTGCGCTTTTGATTGCTCATGGTTCGTGTGCGGTCCATTGCCGATACTGCTTCCGCCAGCACTTTCCGTATGCAGACGAACCGCAGTCGCTGGAGCAGTGGTTCCCTGCTCTTGAAACCATCCGGAATGATCCGTCTCTGCACGAAATCATCCTGAGCGGAGGCG